>NZ_JBEONQ010000009.1:0-127961 GCF_040544445.1 Undibacterium sp. GrIS 1.8
CCAAAGCGAATAACATCGAACCGCTTGCCTGGCTTAAAGAAACTTTGGAAAAACTCCCTACCTGTAAAAATAATCGTATTGATGAATTGTTGCCGCTGCGGGCAAAATCGGTTGTTTGCTGATCGTCTAGGTGGGACTGTCGGACGCATACGGAAATTTGACTTCTTTACGACGTTCTCCGCTTTTTGCTTGCGTTCAAACGCCAACACTGACCGCAGGAAGCGTTGTTCTACGACAGACTTTCCACCGCTGGACTTGCTAACCCCCATCAAAAAAAGCGACACCGGTGCAGGATCGTAGGATGGACACTGGACGTTGACAAAATGTTGACATGCGAGCGACACAACCCCAAGTGCGGCATGTGCGGCCAATTCAACAGGCGTCCGGTGAATCGCGCTGATTTCAAGGATAGGCTCGCGAAGCAAGGCCGGAAATGAGTCCGTCGGATAGTAACTTTGCCAGTGCGGCCATTGATAAGCGGCATATCCGTTTTTATATTCAATAATTGGCATGATCGATTCTCCTTAACCATTCACCGAGCAGTATCGGGCGACATAGAGACGATTCACCCTCCCCGCTTTAGGCTGTCCGCAACCCAGAAACTCGCGAATTGAAAATTGCGTTGGTTGAAGTTCACCAGCTACGACTGCCGCACGAACTCGTTCTACAAGTTTGTCATCGTTAGATATAACACCGCGACTTGAATCAATCTCCACAGCAGGATCGTGTTCAAGCACCCCGAGTATGCTGTCGGATACGACTACATTGCGACCTGCAGTACGACCCAACGCTGCTGATACCATAATCCACCCCAAGACAGCAGTACCCTCGAGCACGACCGCGTAGGCGAGACCTATGACCATTGCAAGACATTGTTCGGTAACTCCGATCCAAGTCGCGACCGAGAAAGCGACTGGATCGGCACGTAATGACGCACGTAACTCGTCGACGCGATCAGCTTGCGAATTGCGCCGATCATCCATGGCTTCATAGCGCTTCGCCTCGTCAGCTTCTGCATCTAATGCCATGATCTCTGCGGCCAAACGTGCCCGACGTACGTTGAGGGTTGTACACTCACCTAGACAACGTTGTAATTGGGCGCGAGCTAGGTCAGAGATGACCTTCGTTTTCTCTTTCGCAATATCAGTTCGTGAGCGTCCAGAGAGAGAGCTAGCCATTAAAGGCACTGAGGGTGTCTGGATCGTCGCTACGCGCAGATCGCCAGCATGTCGTTGCGAAATCATGAAGAATGTGATTTGCCCGTGCAATACGACCAAAGTCGCGACAAGCCACAACGTGAAAGCAGCAACTTGAACTAAGCCACGTAATTCATGCAGCCCCGCTGGTAGCCAATGCACGAACAAAACGGCAACGCCAATCAGCGCAATGCGTATGAGTCTCTCAATAAGAAGGCCGCTTGACTGCCAACCAGTGTAGATGGCGATGCCGAGTGACGCCAAGGTAGCCGCAATGGCAACCAAAAGCGCGAGCTTTTGTGACGCTGTCAGCTTGACAACTAGAAAACGCGTCGAATCACCAACTGTGCTCGTGAGGGAGGCAGACTGAAACTTTGTATTTGTATTTGTGTTCATCTCGCTCCCCTTATTGCACGTTAAGGAACGATTCTGCACGCGCAGCGATCCATGCATCGACATCAGATTCAAGGTAGCCCACGGTGCGCGCCGACAATTTGATTTTCCGCGGGAAAGTCTGGTCCGTCGACATCAGCACATATAGGGTAGCGCGCGACAATTGCGTGCGCTGAACCAGTTGCTTCATGCGAAGAATTTGGAGAGCCTTACCGAGCTGACGGAGCGTCGGTGTCGAGTCATCCGAGATAATGCAGGTTGGATTCAATTTTGGCAAAACTTCCGCCATCTTGAGTGTATGAGTAGTCATGAGTTTTCCATCACAAATTATGGCAAGCGACGCTACAAACGTCGCCCACCTTGGTCCGGCTTGTGCCGTATGTGATAGATGATCCGGGCGGAACTCGTGTTCCGCGCAAGCAATTTTTGAAAAACCTTGCTTGCCCTGATCTGACAAGGCTTAACGAAGTCCAGGGCGGAACTAAGGCGGAACTAAGGTGGAACTCCGCGGAAAACTACAGGCTCATCTTAGTTGAAGATGCCGGCCACTTATTGACGACTTGGCTAATATTCGGCTTATCCTTGGCTTCGCGTACTATTCTTCGGACGTACCCGCTGCTAATACCAAATTGCTCTGCGAGTTGTTGAGAGAAATTGTTAACCCCTTTTCGCTGAAGTTCATCGTGCCGTTTTACTATCTCCTGCTTATCCTTTTTGGTGAGCTTGGGTTTGCGTAAGGCACTCCGCTTTGCCTTTAGTGATTCTTGATCAATTATAGATATTTCAGTTTGCACGTCGCGGTCGCTGACCTCTCTCTTTTCGACGTGCAAAATACCACATCGTTCCAAATAGGCAATTGCTTGACCTTTAGGCAAATAGGTCCCTATACCAAATCTGGCCACAGAAACATGGTTCGCATCGACTGCCGAGAGTCGCTCGCGCGCTAGCTCATCCTGAAGTACCCTTTGATGATGGATCATGACCGTGTCCTGCTCCGCCTGACGTCGTTCGATGGTCTTGGCGTCAACTAAAACAGGTTTCCACTCTGGTCGATTCGGCAGGCTGGAGTAGGCACTAAGAAAGGACTCCATCCCATAGTCCGACATTGGATAATGTAATGAGGGTAAGTCCACAAGTAGTTTTTCCATCACCTCGCGATCATTGTCCGTGAGCTTGTATGGTAGCGTGAGTTCAACCATGTCGTAGTGCAACTCATTGCCGAATGGGATTTGAGGCGCAGACGATGCCACAGTGTCTGGCTGATCCCTCCGTAGTTGATCAAGCGTGCAACCGTCTTCGGAAAGCAGCACACATTGCAAGCCAGCGGAGATTGGCCATTTCTCTTCGCCAAATACGGGTGCACTCTTAGCGATATTACTCGTTACCATCTTCCCAACAATACAATCAATTCCTTTTAGTTCTTGCTCGCCGGCAGGACAAAGTGCTTGGGCGATCGCTTTACAAAAACTCCAAAAATCGATCAGTTGATCAGCCGGCAACTCTACTTGAACTTTCACTTGCACCTCGGTAAATTATTTTCTAATGCCCAACTCTAGGGCGCTAAGTTCTTTCGAGCTGTTGTCCGATGTTAACGGATAACCGCAACCAAGATAGTAAACCGAAAAAGAGACGCCCAACAGTCTATGGGTTTAATACGTTATGCACTTCTCACTTCTACGTTAACACTCTGCGAAAACAGCGGCCGCCTTTATTCAACGCACTAGTACACTGACTATCTAGGAATGTGCATCAACCTTGTTTTGATACTTAATAATTACGCCTCACCATTTAATGCATACCCATATAGCTGCTCTACACGAATATCCTTTGAATGCTCAAAAGCTGACAAATGAACGCTATGCGTCACCGTTTAATAAGCTTTGATGAAGAATGCGGTAATATTTTTTCATTAAATTTTAAAATAAAAATATCAGAGCCTCTCAAGTAAGAATTTATACATAATTCGACCAAGAATATTCAATTCCAAAAAATAGCCTCTAAAAGAATATTTTTTGCATCCATATTTAAATCCATAATCATAAAAAATTACTTCAAACAATAGCATCCACAAGGATTAAAACATATTATTCAAGTCCACCTATCATTACTTTTAAAATTGGCGATATTGTCCAACTCCGTGATGGTGGGGAGTTGATGACGATTGAGGCTATTCTCGGCAATAAACATGATCTGGCTGAGTGTACATGGGGAGCTGGCGCGCACTCGCAATTGAAGGTATTTACGCTGGACTCGCTTGTGCATGTGACGCCTGCTGATGCTCATAAATCCAATCAAGCCGTTTCAAGATATGAAGAAGGCTTAGACCCTAACGATCTGACGGTGCAGCTATCCGAATTATTGGTTGCGACTGCGGATACGTCGGATGAGTTGATTCATCACTCGGTTCAGGAAGTCTTAAAAATTGTGCTGGAAAAACTTAAGATGGATGTTGTGTTTGTGTCTGAATTTGTGGATGGCATGCGGGTGATACGACAAGTTGAATGTCGCGACAATGCGCCGATCTTGAGTGCAGGCCAAGCTGATCCTTTGGAGGCAACATGGTGCCAACGGATTGTGGATGGACGCTTGCCACAAATTATTAATGACGCGCCGAAGCTAGCCCAAGAGATAGAAATACCGAAGACGCATCTGAAGATAGGTTCTTATCTTGCCACGCCGATTATTCTGTCTGATGGCAATGTATATGGCACATTTTGCTGCTTTAGTTCTAAGGCAGACGACAAATTGGTAGAGCGGGATTTGAAAAATCTGCAGCTGGCAGCGAAGTACGCGGCAGAAAAGCTTCAGCTCAGCTAGCTTGAAAATTAGCCTGAAAATGCGATTAAAAATTAGAACAAAGAACAGAGTAGGGTCCGGTCAACTGGCGTGATTAAGGTGATCTACTCTGCTCCGATTGTCGCTAGCTACGAATGCCTTACCCGCAGCTAGCGACATAGTCGATTTACTTCACTTCAGTCACAAACTTGTCGGTTGGGCGACGGACTTTTTTCAGGTTAACTAACCAGTCTTTGTCTTCTTCGCGATAGCCCAACGGCAAAATCACAACGCTGCGCAAACCGTGTGCTTTGAGTCCAAGGATTTCGTCAACTGCGGCAGGGTCAAAACCTTCCATCGGCGTGCTGTCAACTTCTTCAAATGCGGCGGCAATCAGTGCTGATCCCAGACCGATGTAGGCCTGGCGCGCTGCATGTTGATAATTGACTTCTGCATCGCGTTTTGGGTAGGTGTTGAGCAGCATTTGGCGATAATTTTCCCAACCTTCGTTTTTAAAATTACGAATGTCGTTGGTCAGATCAAACATCATGTTGATGCGTTCTACCGTGTAGTTGTCCCATGCGGCGAACACTAACAGGTGTGAGCAATCGGTGATCTGGCCTTGGTTCCATGCAACTGGTTTGATTTTTTCACGGACTTCTGGATTGGTAACGACGAAGATTTCGTAAGGTTGCAAACCGCTGGAAGTCGCGGTCAGGCGCGCTGCTTCCAGAATGCGGTCAACTTTTTCTTGCGGAACCGCTTTGGCAGGGTTCATCTTTTTTGCGGCATAACGCCATTCCAGCTTTTGAATTAAATCGGACATGTGAATAACTTTCGGGTTGAGATTAATGTTTGCTAATAATGATTCTTAGGGGGCTCACTAAGAGCAAACAGAGTTTTAATGACTTGTTACTTTGCCTAGTGTAACCGTGATCGAAATTAGCTGCACTGGCGCACTATTGTTCAGCTTGTGGACATCTGACGGGCATTGTTTGATCCGTCATCGCCACGATGATGGAGATAGCCATTGCCCATTTATTAGCTGCGACCAAACGTCTGACTGATATGGGTCATCGCTGGCATTTGACAAGGCTCTGCGCCCGGTTTATCTGAATCCGCCCGGCTTAGTTGAAAGCGCGTGGGAATTCCCTCGCAGGAATAATACATAAGCTAACGCATAGGCCACATATATACTCTGGGTATGTATATTTAAGTTGTCCACATACTTACTGGACAATAAGCCATATTTTTAAAAATTAAGGGGGAGTATATTTATTTAAGATCTAACTAAGCAAGTAAATCGTAAGTATTTACCCGCCCGATATCACCGGTTTAAACGATAACGTCTATGGATTTAACTTAGGTAAGGACGCCATCAGATCGGCAAAACGCTGGCCCTGAATCATGATGTGACCTCTGAGCAACTCTGCTGTTAAATCGCCATTACCAGCGAGAATCGCCTGCACCACGCCGTCGTGCTCAGAAAACGATGCGCCAACTCTGTCCCTCACCCGCAATTGCAAACGCCGGTAATGCCGGAGGCGGCGATGTAAGGCGAGCGCTTGCTCAGCCAGAAAAGCATTGTGACTGCCTTTGTAGATAATCTGATGGAAGGTTTCATTGCAGTAGAAATAATCGTCAGAATTTTGTGCCAAGCTGGCGTCCTTACATGCCTGATGTGCTGCCAGCAGGTTCTGATGTTCCTCTACGGTCATGCGTCTGGCGGCGAGTCTGCCGCACATCGCTTCAAACTCAGCCATGACTTCAAACATTTCTACCAATTGCTGCGGCCCCAGTTCTGCCACAACCGCACCGCGCCTGGGGCGAATAACGACAATCCCCATTGATGCCAGCTGAATCAGAGTTTCTCTGATCGGCGTGCGTGATACGCCAAACTGCGTTGCTAGTTCGGTCTCATCCAGATGCTGCCCAGGAAGCAGCGTCCCTACAGCGATCATTTCTTCAATCGATTCCCGTAAGGATTCCGAGCGATTTTTATTATCGGCCTTATCACTAAGCTTATCGCTGCTTTTGTTACCGATTTTATTAATAGTGTCGACGATAGACAAATGGTATCCCTGGTAAATTTTTTCTTATTATAAAAAACAATTTGTACTTGCATTGCATTTATTAAGTATATATCTTGCATACATAAAAAGAAACCTTGCATGCAAATAGATAAAAATCATTGTAATGCTCTCAACCTTAGTTGCAACCTCAGTTGCAACTTTACTATCCAGCAGGAGACAGAATGTCCACATTATCCAAACGCAGAACCGTCCTCGGTGCTATGGCATCCATTGCCGCTACCCCGCTACTTTCTATGCAAACAGCCTGGGCGCAAACGTCCACTTTAAAAATATCGCATCAGTTCCCTGGCGGCACAGTGACTGAAGGCGATTTTAGAGACCGCTTGTGCCGTATGTTTGCAGCCGAAGTCGAAAAGCGGTCGAAAGGTAGCCTGAAGTTTGAGATTTACCCCGGATCGTCTCTGATGAAGACCAATGCTCAGTTCTCTTCCATGCGCAAAGGTGCATTAGATTTGTCGCTGGTGCCGCTGTCCTATGCCGGTGGAGAAGTGCCAGAGGTCAATATCGGACTGATGCCTGGTCTGGTGACTTCGTATGAACAGGGCTACGGCTGGAAAAACGCTGAGGTCGGTAAAGAGTTAAACCGCATTTTGCTAGACAAAGGCATTGTCGTCGTCAGCTGGATCTGGCAAGCAGGCGGTGTTGCATCCCGTGGCAAACCGATTATCGATCCGGATGATGCAAAGGGAATGAAGATACGCGGAGGCTCCCGCGAGATGGATTTGATTTTGAAAGCAGCCGGTGCGGCGGTGGTGTCCCTGCCCTCCAATGAGATCTATGCCGCGATGCAAACCGGTGCGATGGATGCGGCACTGACCTCGTCCACTTCATTGATTTCGTTTCGCTTGGAGGAGGTATCTAAAGCATTGACCACCGGTCGTGCAGGTGCTTACTGGTTTATGTTTGAGCCGCTAATGATGTCGAAAGCAATCTTTGACAAACTCAGCAAAGAACAACAAACGACGATCATGGCAGTCGGCGCAGAGATGGAAGCCTTCGCCCGTAAATCTGCGCAGCTAGATGATTCGCTGGTCGCTGCGGTGTACCAAAAAGCAGGCGCAAAAGTGGCTGATCTCAACCCGGCTGCTTTAAAGAAGTGGCAATCAATCGCTCGCACGACGGCGTGGAAAGACTATGGCGAGAAAAATGAGAACTGCGCCAAATTGCTGAAGCTGGCGGAGAAAACTCTATGAGCCACGGCTTTGAGTTAGAGCCTGCCAAAGGACCGGCAGTGCCGGATAATAAGATCGTTGCAGGCATATCTTGGGCAATGGATAAATTCAATATGTTGCTCATGAATTTATCCTTGCTAGCATTGGTATTAACTGCCTGCGTACTCACCTATTCGGTGGTCAGCCGGTATTTTTTTAACGCACCGACCGATTGGCAGGATGAAGCATCGGTGTTCATGCTGGTCGGTGTCACTTTTTTCTGTACCGCTTATGTACAGTCATTTCGCGGACATATCGGGATTGAAGCGCTGTCTTCATTGCTGCCAGCGCGGGTAAATGCATTTCGTATGTTGTTAGTGGATGTATTGTCGTTTTTGTTTTGCTTGTTCTTCTCATGGAAATCCTGGACCTTATGGCATGAAGCCTTTGTCGATGGCCAGACCACCACCTCCACTTTTGCACCACCGCTATGGATACCTTACGGAATGATGGCGTTTGGTATGAGCTTACTGACGTTACAGATTTTTGTGCAGGTATTAGCGCGAGTGACTAACGCATCGCCAGCAAAACGGAGCGACATATGAGCCCGCTAACATTAGGCGCGTTATACGGCGCCGTGACATTGGTAGTGATGTTTTCCGGCATGCCGATTGCATTTGCGCTAGGCATCGTCGCTACCAGTTTTATGTATTTTTTTATGCCTGCAACCTCGCTCGATACCGTGACCCAAAACGTGTATGAAGAAATGGCATCCATCACCTTATTGTCGATCCCGCTATTCATCTTAAAAGGTGCGGCTATCGGCAAATCTCCAGCTGGTAAAGACCTCTATTCTGCGATCCATACCTGGTTACACAAAGTACCTGGCGGTCTTGGCATTGCCAACGTGGTTGCATGCGCTTTATTTGCGGCAATGGCTGGCTCATCACCTGCAACTTGTTCTGCAATTGGCTCTGCGGGGATTCCTGAAATGCGCAGACGTGGTTATTCGCCTGGCTTTGCAGCAGGCATCATTGCGGCGGGTGGCACCTTGGGCATTTTATTACCGCCATCGATCACGATGATTTTGTATGCGGTCGCTGCGGAACAATCTTTGGGCCGTTTGTTTTTAGCAGGCGTCGGTCCTGGTGTGTTGCTGGTATTTTTATTTGCTGGTTATGCCGTGTATCGGGCACGCAAAGAATATCGTATGGCATTAGCGGTATTCAATCAGACCGGGACTGGATCTGCCTATCTTGAAAAAGAACATTTCACACTAGCGCAAAAAGTAGAAATGCTGCCACGTGTATTGCCCTTCGTCATTTTACTGATCGGTGTGATGGTTGCGCTGTATGGTGGCTTTGCGACACCATCAGAAACCGCAGGTCTGGGCGCGTTATTAGCGCTGGCTTTAATCGCCATTGTGTACGGTGTATGGCGACCAAAAGATTTGCGTCCGATTCTGACATCAACCGTCAAAGAATCCACCATGCTGCTACTGATCATTGGCATGTCCTTACTCTATTCCTATGTGATGAGCTATTTACATATCAGCCAGTCTGCGGCGCAATGGGTTGTTGATATGCATTTATCAAAATGGGTGTTACTGGCGGTGATACTCACGATGGTGATTGTGTTTGGCTTTTTCTTACCGCCGGTATCGATTATTTTGATGACCGCTCCGATTATTTTGCCGCCGCTAAAAGCCGCAGGTTTTGATCTGATCTGGTTTGGGATTGTCATGACAGTGGTGATGGAAATGGGACTAATCCATCCACCCGTTGGTTTAAATATTTTTGTGATTAAGAACATCGCACCAGATATCCCGCTAAAGGATGTGATCCGGGGCGTGATGCCATTTGTCGCGCTGATGTTTCTGGCAGTACTGTTGTTGTGCTTGTTTCCAGGGATTTCAACGGGCTTGCCTACCATGATTATGGGAGCGAAATGAGTCAATTTTCTGATGCTCATATAAATGAACGATCAAGTGCGCGACCCACTGCGTGGAATAGTTTGCAAGATAATCGACGTCAACGTCTGCAGCGCGCCCGGTCGTCGCTGGGTGAAGCCTTAAACGGTAAAGTTTTGCCAGCCTCACGTATCGCTGATTTACTGCATCAGGTATTGGAATGCGGTGATCGGGTCTGCCTTGAAGGAAATAATCAAAAGCAAGCTGATTTTTTAGGCAAAGCGCTGGCAACGCTTGACCCGACAAAAATCAATCAACTCCACATGCTGCAATCAGTCATCGCCTTGCCCGAGCATCTGGATGTATTTGAACGCGGCATTGCATCAAAGCTGGACTTTTCTTTTTCAGGCCCACAGGCCGGACGAGTCGCTAAACTGGTCAGCTCAGGCAAGTTAAACATCGGTGCGATCCATACTTATCTCGAATTATTTGGTCGCTACTTTATCGACCTGACACCCCGCGTCTGTCTGATCGCAGCGGAGGTGGCAGATCGTCACGGTAATTTATACACGGGACCTAATACAGAAGATACACCCGCCATCGTCGAGGCTACCGCATTTAAAAATGGCATCGTGATTGTGCAAGTGAATCAGATTGTCGATGTACTACCGCGAGTAGATATTCCGGGCGACTGGGTTGATTTTGTCGTGCAAGCACCTAATCCATATTACATAGAACCTTTATTCACACGTGACCCAGCGCAGATTTCAGAGATACAAGTTCTGATGGCGATGATGGCGATCAAAGGTATTTACGCGGAGTATGGCGTACAAAGACTCAATCACGGTATCGGCTTCGATACCGCCGCCATCGAATTATTGTTACCAACCTATGCAGAGTCACTGGGACTCAAAGGTAAAATCGGACGTCATTGGGCACTCAATCCCCACCCTGCTTTAATCCCCGCGATTGAGGCTGGCTTTGTCGAATCTGTTTATTCCTTCGGCTCAGAACTAGGTATGGAAGACTATATCCGTGCCCGGCCCGATGTGTTCTTTGTCGGACCTGACGGCTCAATGCGCAGTAATCGCGCCCTATGCCAAGCAGCGGGACAATATGCCTGCGATATGTTCATCGGTTCGACTTTGCAAATTGATTTACAAGGCAATTCCTCCACCGCGACCTTGGGACGAATCGCGGGCTTTGGCGGTGCGCCGAATATGGGCGCAGATGCACGTGGCAGACGACACGCCAGCCCGGCATGGTTAAAAGCCGGACAGCAAGCGCGGGAAGGGAAAATTCTGATCCCGCGCGGACAAAAATTAGTCGTACAAATTGTCGAAACCTTTCGCGAACATATGCAACCAGCCTTCGTCGAAAAACTCGATGCATGGGAACTAGCGGAACAAGCCAAAATGGCGATTCCACCTGTCATGATTTATGGCGATGACGTGACACATATTTTGACGGAAGAAGGCATCGCAAATCTCTTATTGTGCCGCACGGATGAAGAGCGCGAACAGGCAATCCGTGGTGTGGCAGGCTATACCGCCGTTGGCATCGCACGCGACAAGCGTATGGTAGAAAATTTACGCGATCGCGGCATCATTCAGCGCGCCGAGGACATTGGCATTGATAAACGTCAGGCCACCCGTAGTTTGCTCGCCGCAAAATCGATGAAAGATCTGGTGCGCGCCTCTGGCGGTTTGTATAACCCGCCAAAGCGTTTTAGAAATTGGTAGGCGGATAGTAGAAAAGAATAATAGAAGTGAATAGCTGAGAAGAAAGCCGCAATGGAAACCTTAAATTATCGATTCGAAAATGGCAACCGTCATTTAAATAATACGGCTGAACTGGTAGGCGTTGTCAGTTCCGGCAATCTGGAGGTGCTGATTGAAAGCACTCCACAAAATGGTGCCTGCACAATCGAAATCAAAACAGCCGCCACCGGCTTTGGTGCAATCTGGCAAGCGGTTATGCAAGACTTCCACAACCGCTGGCAGCTTACCGAGACCCGCATTACGATTAACGATATGGGCGCGACGCCTGCGGTCGTGAGTCTGCGTCTGGATCAAGCGGTTGAAGCTATGCTAGGAAAAACTGCCGGAGAAGCCTCATGAGTTATCTGGAATCCAATGCGCGTGAGCGAGTGCATGCCTTATTTGATGCGAATAGTTTTGAAGAATTTTTACCGCCTTCGGCACGTGTCGTCAGCCCCCATTTAGGACAACTGAATGCTCCTGTGTCATTTGATGATGGCGTGGTCATCGGCAGTGCACGACTGGGTGGAAAAACTGTCTTCATCGCTGCACAAGAAGGTGGCTTCATGGGCGGCGCCGTCGGTGAAGTGCATGGCGCAAAACTCGTCGGGATGTTACGTCGTGCCGTTGCAGAACATGCCCATGCAGTTGTGTTGTTGCTTGAATCAGGTGGCGTCCGCTTACACGAGGCCAATGCGGGGCTGATCGCTGTATCAGAAGTCATGCGGGCGGTGTTGGATACGCGTGCCGCTGGCGTCCCGGTAGTCGTATTAATCGGCGGCTCGAACGGTTGTTTTGGCGGTATGGGCATCGTTGCCCGCTGTGCAAATATCATCGTCATGTCAGAAGAAGCACGTCTTGCGATGTCAGGTCCAGAAGTGATTGAAACAGCCAATGGTGTAGAAGAATTTGATTCGCGTGACAGAGCACTGGTGTGGCGCACGACAGGTGGTAAGCATCGATTTTTATTAGGTGATTGTCAGATGATCGTTGCAGATTCTGTCCCAGCATTCCGCGATGCTGCGATTGCTGCAATCGATACTTGCAACCAGCAAGAGGTGGAGTTAACACTGGCGGCGCTAGAACAAGAGCAAAGTCTGCTCACGCAACGTATAAGCCAATTTGGTGAGCTGATTGATCCGCTAGATATCTGGCGCAAGTTAGGTGTTGCCGAGCCAGAACTGCTTCCGCTATTAGAGGTGGATCAGTTCATTACGACGGTTGATCATCTACGTTTAGGAGCGCGGTAATGGTACAGCCTGTCAATTCTGAAACGCAGTTATCAGCAAAAGCATCGGCAGTAGCGCCATCCATACATTGGCAAACGATCGCGACTAAGCTATTTCCGCTCGGCCATACGATTACAGAACTCGATCATTTCTTATCAGGTAGCGCCCAGACCAGCATCGGCACTATTGCCGTCGTCGGCACCTGCGAGCACGAGCCAATTGGTGTTGAAATCGCGCTGGCACAAGCCCGCTTTGTTCTTGATACGGTGCGCGAACATCCGCAGCGTCCGATCTTGATTATGGTCGATACGCAAGGACAACGTTTACGTCACCGTGATGAGATGCTGGGGATTAATAGCTACATGGCACATTTAGGAAAATGCGTCGATCTGGCCCGGCGTCAAGGCCATCCCATACTTGGTCTGGTGTATGACCAGGCTTTGTCAGGTGGATTTATTACCAGTGGCTTAATGGCGGATGCCTGTTATGCCTTGCCAGATTCTACTATCCGGGTCATGGGCTTGCCCGCTATGGCGAGGATCACTAAAGTGCCGGAAGAACGATTAATTGCCCTCGCTAGTAGCAATCCGGTTTTTGCACCAGGTCCAGAAAATTATTTACGTATGGGTGGCATTGAGGCGATCTGGCACGATAATTTATCTGCTCAATTAGAACTGGCGTTACAACAACAAGTGGATGGTAATCGAGGCGGCGATCAGCGTAGTGGTTTAGGGTTGGCACGCAGCGGCCGTAAGCTGGCTCAACCTGTAATCGATGCAATACTTTCTGGCAAAAATAGTCTGGCATCATGATGTCACGGCATGATCTGGTCTGGCTATCCGATCGAGGCTGGCAGCAGCTTATTGACCAGCTTAGTGGTCAACGTAGTAGTCAGCTTATTGTTCAACCGAGTATGACTGCGGCCGACGATCAGCTAGAAGCCGTCAAGCTTTGGCAAAACCAAGACTGGCCATTGGTCGTTAGGCGTGCTGATGCTGATATCGGTGTCAACACGGATCAAATCTGCTTAGGGCTAGCTATGCCACCGCATCCGTTAACTGGTGAGAAAAGACGAATCGCTTTGCGTTGCGCCGTCACTGATATCAAAAAAACGACACCAGCACTACCTTTATCATCCGTCATCAGCGCTGCGCCTGGCGAATGGCAGCAAGGCTTAGCCGAGCTAGCCTTGCAAGCAAATAATTTACGCCTTCATGTCTTCGGATCACTCGCTTTACAAACACTGACTAAGCAGATTTATCTGAGTACGACATCGGATATTGATGTCCTTTTTTATCCTGAAAATATCGAGCAATTGCAGACTGGATTATTGCTATTATCAGAATCTGCCAAAATCCTACCGCTAGACGGAGAAATTATTTTCCCGGGCGACCAGGCCGTATCATGGAAAGAATGGCTTAGCGCTATAGGCCGGCAAGCACATGTATTAGTGAAAGAAATGCATACCGTACGGTTAGCGTCCACAGCCTCATTGCTGAGCAGTCTGGGAAAAAAGTCATGCGTCAAATCAGTATAGAGATAGTGCCGAAGATGCCGGCATTGATGTCGCAAGCTTATCGTGACGACGCTGAGAAAATCAGTGTTGATGTTGCTCATCGCGACTTTGCGGCATTACTTGCGCGTCAGGCCGTGCGCTGTTTGTACACAGAATTATCGCTATACCCCAAACCAGGTTTGGTGTCGTTGGTAGATAGCGGCAGTCATCAAGATATGACCGCCAGTACCTTTATGCGCAGCCTGTTTTCTTTACGTGGCTACTATAAAGAAATTAGCTTAGCAGGTATGACTGGAGCTTCTTTTAATTCACTAAAAAAGCTGGGCATCGTCGCTGAAAAAAAGATGATGCAGGCCACCGCGGGGATTAATACCCATCGTGGCGCAATCTTTAGCCTAGGCTTACTTTGCGCCGCTATCGGGCATGCTAAAGTTCAACGACAGTTACTATCACCAGCTAGTATCCGCCACACTTTATTAACATGCTGGGGTGATGAATTACAAAGGCACATGCAAGTTCCATCTGTAGAGTTAAGTTCTCCATCTTACGGTGTTAAGGTTGGTGTGCTACATGGTGCAAGTGGCGCCCGTGAAGAGGCCGCCCTTGGCCTGCCATCCGTATTTGAGATTGGTGTACCCGCGTTACAAGCAACCCTCGCTGCCGGGCGCAGTATCTACCATGCAAAAATTGATGCCCTGTTCGCCTTAATGGCGTATATCAGCGACACCAATGTCTACCATCGTGGCGGTGCAGAAGGTGCGGCCATCGTCAAACATCAGGCGCAACATTTTATGAGCCTTGGTGGAACCGCTCATCCAGATTGGTACGCACACGGCTTAGCTTGTCATCGCATTTTTATCGCTAAAAAATTATCCCCCGGAGGCGCTGCGGATTTGCTTGCTGCGAGCTGCCTGGTGCATGCAATAAGTTCCGATGCAATCACTGCTAATAGAATGCGCGCTAACGATAGTGAGAACAAATTAGGACTTACACAAAATTGTCGCTGCAACGCCGCTGAGGCAGTTTTGGATAAGTCGAAAAAATGACGGATCGGCTGCTCATTCTGTGCTCGGGGCAAGGTAATCAGACATCGGCGATGTTTGATCTGGCGCGCACAAACGACAAGGCCCGAGCCTTGATCGACAGCTTTGATCTGCCCTTTGATGCCATCGCATCGACGCCGCAGCTCTTATTCGCTAACCGTATCGCGCAACCGATGATTGTTGCCAGCGCGCTCGGTATTTGGGAAGCGATCAAACAGCGCATACCTGCACCGAGTCTGGTTGCCGGTTACAGCATAGGTGAGCTTGCAGCGTACAGCGTGGCGGGCATGCTCGGCGCTAAACAAGCGGTAGACTTAGCGAGAAACCGAGCGAGCTTAATGGATACCTGTCTGGCAGAATCGCCGCAACAGACTCTGGCAGCGATCAGCGGTTTGTCCATTAACAGAATCCAAGAGTTGATTCATCCATTTGATTTTCAATTGGCTATCATCACCGGCGAAGATAGTTGCATTACAGGCGGACAACAATCGGCATTTCCATCGGTGGGTCAAGTAGTTCAAGCCGCGGGCGGAAAAATACAGTCATTACCCATTGATATCGCATCCCACACTTCCAAGATGGCACATGCGGTTTCTCCTTTTTTCACTGCGCTGCAAGACATCAATTTTACGGTGGCTAGCTGTCCCGTCTTATCAGGGATAGCGGCAGTTCCGATCACCGATAAGACAATCGCCATCACGCATTTATCACGTCAGTTAGCAGAACCTATCCAATGGAGTGATTGCATGGATGCCTGTGCTGAAGCTGGCGTAACCGTCGCGCTAGAATTAGGGCCAGGCTCTGCTTTATCGCGCATGCTACAAACACGGCATCCACAGATTGCGTGCCGTTCGGTGGCTGATTTCCGTAGCATCGATGGCATCGTCACATGGTTAAAGCGTCAGTTTGATTGAAAGCCTATTCTAGTAAGAAACGTAAAATAAGTCATGCATTTCAAACGGAAATTTCACCCAAAATGTAAGCTACTAATCCACCCACCGTCTGAGGAGACAACATGAAAAATAAAATCGCATCTGGTATCACATCCGGGATAGCAGCAGGCTTAATTGCCAGCGCAGCATACGCAAGCGACCGTCTGCCGACCATCCCGCCAGATCAATACACGCCGGAACAAAAACAAGCTGCTGAAGAATTTTTAGCCACCCGCAAAGTACCTGTTTTCGGCCCGTTTGAACCATTAATGCATAGCCCGCAAGTCATGACGCAAGCCCGAGCCATGGGCGACTATCTGCGCTATCACTCTGCCATCGGCAATACCTTAAGCGAGCTGGCAATCCTAATCACCGCACGCGAATGGACACAAGATTTTGAATGGTATGTGCATTATCCAATCGCACTAAAAGCTGGCATCAAACCAGCTATCGCCGATGCAATCGCCGACGGTATCCGTCCGGTGGGCATGAGCGAGGATGAAGAAATCGTCTACGACTTCTCGACTGAACTACACAAAAATAAACGCGTCTCCGACCGCACTTTCCAGCGCGCAGATAAACGATTCGGTAAAAAAGGTGTGGTCGATCTGACCGGAATTAACTCTTACTATGCCTTGCTAGCGATGCAAATGAATGTCGCACAATATCAAATACCGAAGGATGCAAAACGTTTGACCCGTTTCCCTGAATGATATTTTGGCCGATACCAGATGCCATAGGTGCGATTGCGCGATGCGATCGTACCTGTTAGGACTCGGCAAATAATCAGGCTAATGTCAAAGTGGTAGGCATAAAAAATTACAGACGCCCGAAAGCGTCTGCATTAGTCAAAATCAATATACTCCCTCATAAACTATAGAAATATGCCTTATTGT
This sequence comes from Undibacterium sp. GrIS 1.8, assembly GCF_040544445.1. NCBI lineage: Bacteria > Pseudomonadati > Pseudomonadota > Betaproteobacteria > Burkholderiales > Oxalobacteraceae > Undibacterium > Undibacterium sp. GrIS 1.8. Next base: position 16,894 of record NZ_JBEONQ010000009.1, read on the forward strand.
CCAATGATTATATGGACAATAAAATATACTAATCAGGAGTATATATACAATCGCTATACATAAAAGATCATCAACGAGGCGACGACAAACAGATTTCGCCGCCCATTGATCGTATCAGGCATGGCCGTGATCGCCGCCACCGAGGTAAGCTGCTTTGACTGCCGGATCGTTCTTCAAGCTCTCAGCCGGGCCGTGTACCGAGATTCTGCCGTTCTCTAAAACGTAGCCATAATCTGCCACGTTTAATGCGGCGGCAGCAAATTGTTCTACTAGCAGCATGGTGACGCCCTGCTCTTTTAGGCGCAGAATAATTCTGAAAACTTCATCCACCAGAATCGGTGCTAAGCCCATTGATGGTTCGTCCAGCAAAATCACTTCTGGATTCAACATGACTGCACGCGCCATGGCGAGCATTTGTTGTTCTCCACCGGACAAAGTCCCAGCGAGTTGGTGCTGGCGTTCTTTGAGGCGAGGGAATAACTCCAGCGCTTTTTCCAGATCAGCTGCGACGTCGCCGCGAGGACGTGAGCGGGTGAAGCGTGGGAATGCGCCTAACAATAAATTGTCTGTCACGCTCATCGTCGAAAAAACCCGCCGTCCTTCTGGCGAGTGCGCCAGACCTGCACGAGCAATTTTGTGCGACTCCAGACCAGTAACATCTTTACCGGCCAGTTTGACGCTGCCCGTTTTAGGTTTAAGCATGCCAGAGATGGCGCGCATGGTCGTAGTTTTACCAGCGCCGTTGGAGCCAATTAGTGTAACGACTTTACCTTTAGGTACTTCCAGAGAAATACCATGCAGCACTTGCACCTTGCCATAGCCGGCGTGTAAATCAGAGATAGATAACATATCAGTTCCTTGTCTGCTAACTATGGCTAACAGTAGATGAAGTCGATTCCGAAGAATTCTCGATGGCGATTTCAGGCGATGTCTCATCACCGATAGATCCGCCAAGATAAGCCTCGATCACTTTTGGATCGGCCTGTACTTCGGCTGGCTTGCCTTCTGCAATCTTCTGACCAAAATCAAGTACGGTGACGGTATCGCAAATCGACATCACTACATCCATGTGATGCTCGATCAGGATAATCGTAATCCCGTGCTGGCGAATTTTTCGGATGATGGCGATCAGCTCTTTGATATCGGGTGCAGTCAAGCCAGCGGCTGGTTCATCAAGCAATAACAATTGCGGATTGAGTCCAAGCGCGCGACCGATCTCCAGCATACGTTGTTTGCCGTAAGGCAGATTACGCGCTTCTTCCACACTTAAATCAGCCAAGCCCATAAATTGCAAAATCGCTGCGGCACGGGTTCTGGCGTCTTGTTCTTCCCGACGATAACGAGGCGTGTTCAGCATCACATCCAACACATTACTTTTGAAGGTGTGATGCAAACCCACCAGAATATTCTCGGTCGCCGTCATCTCAACAAACAATTGCACATTCTGAAAAGTTCTTGCGACACCACCTAAAGCAATCTCCGAAGGCGTCGTACCTGAGATGACTTTGCCGTTAAATTCCACACTACCATCGGTCGGTTTATAAATACCCGTCAAGACATTCATCATCGTACTTTTGCCAGAGCCATTGGGTCCGATCAGACCGTGTACGGTACCTTTGGTGATATTCAGATCCACTTGATTTAAGGCTTTTAAGCCACCGAACTGCATCAACACTTGCTTAGCTTTCAGCAGATGACCACTGATCGCCGCGCTATTATCGACCAGACTCCAGGCTTTGCTTTCATCTGCAGCAACCACGTTTTGATCAGCAGATGCCGAGCGGGTACCGACCAGTCCGCGTAAAAATCCGATGATGCCATCTTGTAGGTAATACACCACAAACAAAGTCATCAAACCAAAAATCGTCAGACGCCAGTCAGTGATATTTTCTAAACGATAGGAAAATATTGCCATGCCTATCGTCGCAACCAACGGCACGATGATATTACGGATGGTGGTACGCTTTTTCATCAACAAGAAAGCGCTAGCAACAACGCCAATCACCGCAGCGGCAGTAGCGATCTTGCGGAACAGATCAATATCTGCTAACAAGCTTGGCAACATCACGACGATCAGTGCGCCTAACAAAGCACCGCTGCGGGTTTTGCGACCGCCCATAATAATGGCCAGTAAAAACATGATCGTGAGTTCAAAGTTGTAGGTATTTGGCGAGATATATTCTTCTGAATAAGAATATAAACTCCCTGCCAACCCCGCCAGCGCCGCACTGATCACAAAGGCATAGACTTTGTAGCGATACACCGATACGCCCATGCAATCTGATGCAATCGGACCATCGCGCAAAGCCTGAAATGCCCTCCCCAAATGCGACTTTAATATCCGGTGTACGACGATGAGGGACAAGACCATCATCACCGCGACCAGATAAAAGAAACCGACTTCGCTGATCTTGGTGCCGAAGAAGATCGGCTTAGCGACTTTCAAACCCATCGGGCCTTCTGTCAGGAAGGTCATTTCATTGATCAGAATCTGGATAATCGTACCAAAGGCTAAGGTCACCATCGCCAGATACGGCCCCGTCACGCGCAAGGCAGGCAAGGCAAGCAAGGCGCCAAACAAGGCCGTCACGGCAATACTGGCAGGCATGGCGAGTAAGAATGGCAAGCCGAACTTAAAATACAGTACGCCAGTAGTGTACGAACCAATACCAAATAAACCGGCATGACCGAGCGACACCTGACCTGTATATCCGACCACAATATCCAGACCAAACAATAAGATCGCATAGATCAAAATCGTTTCAGCCAGATGTATGTAATAAGGGTTATGCGCAACAATCGGGAAGACCGCTAGTGCCACCAGTCCAACGATAGAAATCAATAAGGTCTTCTTATCTGTAATCAAACTCATGATCAGACCTTCTTAATCGCAGTTTTGCCAAACAAACCGGCTGGCTTGATCGCTAATACCAAGAGCAACAAGACCAGACCTGGGACTTCTTTGTAACCTGTGGAAATATAAAAACCCGTCAGCGTTTCAGCCACGCCCAAAATCAGGCCGCCGACAATCGCGCCCATGCCAGAAGTCAGGCCACCGATAATCGCCACGGAGAAGGCTTTTAAACCCAGCGCCGTACCCATAGTGGCACCGGTCAAAGTTAATGGCGCGACCAGCACGCCTGCAAACGCTGCCGTGGCTGACGACAACGCATAAGAAAATGTAATCACCATGCTGGTATTAATACCCATCAGACCAGCAGCGTCACGGTCATTGGATGTGGCGACAACCGCTTTACCATAAATCGATTTGCGATTGAATAATTCCACTGCCAGCATCATCGCCAATGCACCCAGCACAACCACGACCTGCATTGGTTGAATATTTGCGCCAAATACCTGGAACGGTGTTGCGGACAAGGGCGTAGGGAAAGTCAGATCATCTTTGCCCCAGATATTTTCGGCGACGTTTTTAAAAATAATCGCGAGTGCAATGGTGGACATAATCCAGCCGAATTCTGATTTAATTTTAATCGCAGGGCGGACACCAATCCACTCTACGACCATACCTTGCAAAGCGCCAAACGCAATCACGATGGGGATCATCAACCAATAGTTGAGATACGGCCCGCCGTGAATATTGCCGACCAGACTAAGGCCAACCAAAGCACCTAGCATCAGCGCTTCACCCTGACCGAAATTGAGTGTGCCAGACGTGGCAAAAGTAAGTTGATAGCCGAACGCAATGACGGCGTAAATCATGCCCAGCGCAATACCGCTGAACACTAATTGAAGGACAATATCCATGATAATCCTGAGCGCAAAACGCTAGTGAAGAATAAGAAACATCCCACGATCTGTAAGGTATACGAATCGTGGGATGTTAGATTTTATAGACAGAAGCGAGACCTAATTGCTTATTGAACTTGTACGATGTGACCTTCTTTGACCGCGCCCATGACTGGCATGCCCGCCTTGATGGCTTCGTGATCAGTTTTGGTAAATGGCTTGTCGTAAGTCGTGACCAGACCATCGACTTTAGCTTGCAGATTTTCTAAAGCCTCACGTACTTTGGAGCCATCCGTGGTACCTGCTTGCTTGATCGCAGCAGCCAATAAGTAAATGGAATCGTAGCCCTGTGCTGCGGATACAGGCGATGGGATGCGACCGCCTGGTGGGTTGTAGGCTTTTACATAAGCATCGATAAATGCTTTACGTTTTGGCGTATTTGGCTGCTGGATAAAGGTTTGCGGCATCATGACGCCTTCACCATTTTTACCTGCATTGTCGATGAAATTACCCATAGACAGTGTCCAGCTACCGATCATTGGTACTTTCCAATTCAGCTTTTCCATCCCATTGGCAATTTGCGCCAACTCTGGACCAATACCGTAAGTCAGAATCGCTTGTGCGCCGGCTTGCTTGGCTTTTAACAATTGCGCTGTCATGTCCACATCTTTGATGTTGAACTTTTCAACAGCGACTGCTTTCAAGCCTTTTTTCTCCAGCGTCTTTTCCAAATCTTCACGACCTAACTGGCCGTAGTTGGTGGAATCGGCCAGGATCGCTAACTTGCTTAACTTACGCTTAGTCACGGCCTCGTCAACGATCATGGCAGACTGGATCGTATCGTAAGCTGCATTGCGGAAAATATAGTTTTCTGGCTGATCAGCAAACTGCTTGGTCACCACACTACCGGTTGCCACGTTATTCATGACCGGGATTTTGGCTTCTTGATAGAAGCGTTGTGCAGCAAGGGCGACGCCAGTATTCGCAAAACCGACTGTGGATACGACTTTTTCTTTATTAATCAATTCTTGCGCGACTTGCACACCGCGCTCATTTTTTGCTTCGTCATCACGCTCTACGATCTGGAATTGGCGTCCTAACACACCACCGCTGGCATTGATCTCTGCCACGGCGAGTTTGACGCCATCACGCATAGACACGCCCATCGGTGCAGAACCACCGGTGAAGGGACCGGATACACCGATTTTGATTGGGTCAGCAGCGATTGCTGACAATGACAAACTTGTAAGGGCTGCCGCAACAGCAATTGTGATGATTTTCTTGAATTTGTATGACATGTCGTCCTCCGTTTATATTGTTTTAGTGCTGTGATCAGCACTTACTTTGATCCATCTAGTACTTATTTTAGTACTTCTAATTTACAGCAGAAAAGCCAAACTAAAAAAACTATTTACTGCAAAAAAAAACCACTTGCGAGCAATGTAAAACATGTTATCCGCGATCAGGGATCTAAAAAAAATGCATCAGGTTTGGACTGAATTTAAACTAATTCAAAGCGATACAACTGCCATGATCAAAGACAAAGCTAGTTTAAGTGAACAATTTTTAGCAAAAAGATTTTGGCATAGAGAAATTTAATCCAAAGTGAAAAGAAATTAAAGAGTTGGTGAAAAATTTGCATGCATAAATCTGCCAACTACGCATTACTACTTATAAACATGATGTTATTTCGTTGTATCGCGCATTGATACCGAAACGATACCGAAACGCTACTGAGATGATGCTGAAATCACGCGGTAATTGAGATGCAATTACGTTGTACTGAGGCCGCAATAAAACTAAAAGACTGCTGATTTTTTGATCATTTTTTATGCTCTGGCCTCTAAAAAATTATTTCCACCCTTGGTGCCATAAATTACTGTCGGTGAGTTCTCGCCAGGCCAGTCTGATGACATTCTTGGAGTACACCGCCTCTAGCTCAATCAATTCTACCGGCGCATTGGACAAACCGGAATGATCCAAATCATCAGGTGAAACTAATTTGGTCACCATAAAATGCTTTTCTTTATTGCGTGGCGATACCGCGGTCCATTTACTGAGTAATAATTTTTTTGGACTCAGACGACGAACCGGCTGCGTCATTTTTTTAGACGCCTCAACAATATTCTCGTTGGCGTTTAAATGAGTGGCGGTCATCGCGCTATTTTCCTGTTGATTTTTCATTCAATAATCCGGCTTGTGTGGGAGTTAAGATAGGTTGACGATAAGTTCATCTTCATTGTGATAAATTGCCTGTAAAACAAATTACCTATCAATAGGAGACACATACATGCAATCAATGCACAAGAACATTAGGGTACTCGCATTCGACATATTCGGCACGGTGGTCGATTGGCATGGCAGCATCGTCAAAGAAATGCAGCGGATCGCACCGGAAGTAGATGGTGATCGCTTTGCCTTAGCCTGGCGTTCTGGTTATGTTCCGGCGATGCAAAAAGTCATGTCAGGCATCTTGCCGTGGATGAAAATTGATGCTCTGCACCGTTTGATTCTGGACGATATCTTGCCGCAGTTTGGGCTGGATCATTTAGATGAATCACAACGGCAAGACCTGAACAAAATCTGGCACAAATTAGACCCGTGGCCAGAGAGCGTTGCAGCTCTGAGTCAGTTGAAATCGCACTATACGATTTGTACTTTATCCAACGGCAATGTGAGCTTGCTGACCAATATGGCGAAGCATGGCGGCTTGCCTTGGGATTGTATTTTGTCGGCAGAAATTTTTAAGAAATACAAACCAGACCCGGCAACCTATTTGGGCGTGGCAGAATTGTTTGACGTGGCACCCGCGCAAGTGATGTTAGTCGCCGCACACCAGAGTGATCTGGCGGCGGCGCGTGCCGCTGGATTGCAGACTGCGTTTATAGAAAGACCGATGGAGTACGGTGCTAAGCAATCCAATGATATTTCGCCGGTTGCGGAAAATACCTTTCATGCCACAGACCTACTCCATCTCGCAGATCAGTTACTCGATCATTGAGAAATGCCTAACTGATGTAAGACAAATCCATACTCTTCCGCGGTCTCATGCTGGCGCACAAAGCGGCCTGATTTTCCACCGTGCCCTGCTTCCATATTGACTTTGAATAGCAGCGGGTTTTGATCGGTTTTTGCTGCACGCAATTTCGCTACCCATTTAGTCGGCTCGTAATATTGCACTTGCGAGTCGTACAGACCCGTAGTGACCAATAAAGGCGGATAATTTTTATGCGCGATGTTGTCGTAAGGCGAGTAAGACAGCATGTAATCATAAGACGCTTTTTGTTTAGGATTGCCCCACTCATCAAACTCGTTGGTGGTGAGTGGAATACTTTCATCGAGCATCGTCGTGACCACATCGACAAACGGCACATGCGCAATCATTCCGGCATATTTTTCACCTGCCAGATTCGCCACCGCTCCCATTAGTAAGCCACCGGCACTGCCGCCCATCGCAAACACTTTATCTTTTGCGGCGTAGTGCTGGCTGACTAAATAATCGGTTACGTCAATAAAATCCGTAAACGTATTTTTCTTTTTGAGTAGCTTACCGTTCTCATACCAGTCGCGCCCCATCTCCTGACCACCGCGGATATGCGCAATCGCGTAGACAAATCCACGATCCAACAAAGAAATTACGCCAGGACGAAATACCGGATCAGTCGACGCGCCATAAGAGCCATAGGCATATTGGTACAAAGGCGCAGTGCCGTCTTTTTTAAACCCTTTGCGGTAGACCAGTGAGACCGGAATAGACGTACCGTCTTTTGCCGGTGCCCAAACGCGCTCGGTGACGTAGTCTGATTTTTTGAATCCACCGAGAACTGGCTGCTCTTTCAATAGTTTGCGTACCCCGGTTTTCATATTCACTGCATAGACACTGGCAGGTGTCGTCAGTGAGCTATAACTATAGCGCAGCTCGTCCGTATTTTGCTCGGCATTGATGCCAAAACTCTCGGCATACGCAGGCTCATCTGACTTGATAAAAGTTGATTTACCTGATGCGCTCCAAGGCATGATACGGATACGCAATAAACCTTCTGAACGTTCATTGATGGCGATATAGTTTTTAAACAGAGCAAAATTCTGGATGAATACCGCCTTATTATGTGGCACCAGTTCTTGCCATTTACTGCGATCACCGATTTGATCATCGGCCACAGACATCAGACGATAATTAGGTGCTTGCCAGTCGGTAGAAATAATCCAGCGACCATTGATATGGTCTGCATTATATTTAACGCCAGCACTACGTGCAGCCATGACGACAGGTGCTGCATCTGGATTTTTTGCATCGATAATCCGGGTTTCAGTGGTCTCTGTACTGCGCAGTTCTATCGCAATATAACGATCATCGCCAGTGCTGCCTATGCCCATGTAATAGCTGTGATCTTCTTCGGTATAGACCACCACATCTTTGCTGACATCAGTACCGAGCACATGTTTTTTAACCCTGGTGGTCAATAGCGTGACCGGATCATTTTCGATATAAAACACAGTCTTATTATCCGCCGCCCAGGCGACTTGCGGAGCGAGGCCGGTGATTTGGTCTGGGAGTTTTTTACCGGTTTTGAGATCGATAAATTTTAAAGTGTACTGACGACGACCACTGTCATCCTCCAGATACGCCAATAGTTGCTCGTTGCTGCTGACGGCCCGCTGGCCGATATCGAAGTAACTCTTTTTCTCTGCCTCCAGATTGCCGTCAATCATGATCTGCTCGGTACCGCCAGCGGCTGGTTTGCGCGCAAAGAGTGGATATTCGCCACCTTTGGCAAAGCGCGTGTAGTACTGATAATGTCCTTTTTTAAACGGCACGGTACTGTCATCTTGCTTGATGCGGCCAACGATCTCTTGGTACAGCTTCTCAGTTAAGCCTTGATATGCCGCTGACTGGCTGGTGAAGTAGGCATTTTCTGCGGCGAGATACGCCAGCATATCTGGCGACTCCCGCTTATCGTCGCGTATCCAATAATAGGGGTCATTACGCGAGCCATTTGGCGACTCAACCTGATACGGACGTTGTGCGGCAACTGGTGGTGTCGTAGTTTGCATAGTCGAAGGTGTTAAGGATACGGAGGGCGGCGCTGCCGGAGCCGGGGTGGTTGCAAAAGAAACGGGCATCAATACAAACGCAGAAAGCGATACGGCCGCAGCATGGTAGTACATCGGAGCAAAACAACGGGAAACAAGACCACGAAAAACAAGACGACGGGAAGCAAAACGACGCATGGTAAAACCTCGATGGAAGTTGGATCAAGATTAGTCAAAATGAGCACGATTAAAGAAGCCGCTCACTTGCTCAAGAAATACAGTAAGTATATTAACAAGAAGTCAAAGAATAAGCGTGTTGAAGCCAGATTTATCAAACAACCGTAGCCGCAGACTAATCAAATACGTCAATGGTTTTGGTACTAAGTTTGACCAAAACAGAACTAGCCAATCAATATACTCCCCCTCATTTTTAAAAAATATGCCTTGTTGTCCAATGATTCTATGGACAACTAATATATACCTATGAGGAGTATTATTTCTTAAAGATGGAATTCACCGCCACTATTGCAGCGGTGAATGTAGCGACGAATATAGCTATGACCGTCGCAGTGAATGATAGCGATTGGTCATTTAAGAGAACGGTGGATTAGCGGCTGTGCGACGTTAGTCTGGCTAATGGTGATGCACTAGCATTTGCTTTACTACCAATGGCATCACCCCGTCCCCCGCGTGGCGAAATCGCTTTCTTCACCAGGACAGAACTGGTTTCGTCCAATCGCTCATTGGCTTCACCACCCAGCAAGCTGCCGCCGTCCGGATTGCGGCGCATCGCAACGCCGACTGCCAGCATATCAATCACCAGCAAATGCAAAATCCGGCTGACCATCGGCAAATGCGTGGAGACGTCTTCAACATGATCGACAATCAAAGCGACATCTGCTTTGCGCACCAGTGGTGATTGGCTGGCTGCGATGGCAATCACGGTCGCACCGCGCTCATGCGCTTTTTCTGCGACCTCTAATAACTCCGGCAAACGTCCGCTGCTGCTGCTGATAACGACCACATCGCCCGCTTTGAGCACGCTAGCCGCCAGCAATTGCAAACGCGAATCGGTCTGGGCAACACAGGGAATTCCTAAGCGCAGAAATTTAAACTGCGCATCTTGCGCCACCACACCGTAATGACCAATCGCATAAAACTCGACCCGGTTTGCATGGACGATCATTTCAATCGCGCGGTCTATCATGTCGCGATTCAACTGACTACGTACTTGCAAAATGGCGGATGCCGTATTACCCAGTACTTTGGCACCCAGCTCTAAGGCGGAATCATCATTGGTCACCTGCACATGGGTGACTGGCACGGTACCGGTCAAACCGGAGGCCAGGCGTAACTTAAAGTCAGATAAACCCTCGCAACCCAGCGAGCGACAAAACCGGATCACCGTCGGCTGACTGACATCGGCAGCACGGGCGATTTCTGCAATAGGATCATTCAGGACTGAACGTGGATGGGCTAATACATGCTCTGCAACGCGTAATTCTGCTGGCGACAACTCATCCCGCGCACGGCGGATTTGACCCAAAATGGCAGAACCGGGGTCTGCTTTCAACGTGCGTAATTGCGCATCTAAAATGGCGGAGGCACCGATAAACGTCGCCTGCTCAGCCGTGATGACATAAGTGGGAATCGATCCGACGTAGCGACTGAATCGCCCTTTTTCTTCAAAGCGGGATCGAAAACGCGACGCATCAAAATAACTTCCCAGTCGCGGCACTATCCCCCCGCCGATATAGATGCCACCAAATGCGCCCAGCGTCACGGCCAAATTGGCCGCCGCCGTACCAAGCAGAGCACAAAATACATCCAGCGTATCCATGCAAACCGCATCGGTTTTATCCAACGCACGTTGCGTAATATCGGGTGCCGCCAGCGCCAGCGGCGCTACACCCGTCAGGTCGGCCAACGCACGATAAATTAGTTCCAATCCAGGACCTGACACCAAGCGCTCGAAAGATACGTGTTCGTACTGCTTCCAGACATAGCGCAGCACGGCAATTTCTCGCTCATCTCGCGGCGCAAAACTGGTATGTCCGCCTTCAGACCCGAGCGAAATCCAGCCATCGCCAGACGGAATCAAACCAGATACGCCCAAGCCGCTACCCGGCCCTAGCAGACCGATCACACTTTTCTGCACCGGCTCGCCATCGCCAATCTGACGCACATCACTTGCATCCAGTCGGGGCAGCGCCATTGCCAAGGCGGTAAAGTCATTCACAATGACCAGTGTGTCTAAACCCAATCTCAAGCGCATTTCTTCAATCGAAAATTGCCAGTGATAATTGGTCATACTGACTTGATCGCCATCCACAGGATTGGCAATCGCTACGGCAGCATGTTCTACATGAATAGCCGGATTCGTTGCCACAACAGTTGCAAGATACGCTGATACGGTTGCCTGAAAATCAGGGTAATCAGCGCAGCGCAAAGAGTTGATATGTTGAAAATCGCCCTTTGCCATCTCCAGCGCAAAACGGGCATAGGTTCCGCCAATATCGGCGATTAAGCGTGGACTATCGAAAGCTTGCACGAATGGCTGCATGAGATCTCTTTATTATTTATTGTGAGCCTGCCTAACCTAAATTGAGGCAAGCACTAGTGATTCTGAATCTAATCTTATTATTGTAGTCCGGTGTGCTTGCAAACGATAGTTGTTGGCGTGTAGTAGCGATATTTGACGATAAAAATACTGAAAAGCAACAAAATCGAACGATATCTGTAGCTAAGCTACAAATATAAAATGCAAGCAGTTTTCATAATTGACCATCGCTTCACTCCACAGTCATTTTTTAGCAGCAATACCTATTTTGACAAACTAGCTAAAATTTCATTAAAGCATAACAAATGCATAACGAGCTGCTTAGTTTAAAACTTTTCTTTCAATTTCTTGCGATTTTTTTGTAGTTTTGCTACATTACGCCAACATTCAGCTTTTTGTGACCTCTTTTTCTCTAGTGTGATGACTTCAACTTCAAACAATAAACTCTCTGATAATCTTTTCCCTTGGCTGGTCGCGGACATCGGTGGCAGCAATGCGCGTTTTGGCTGGATAGCAGATAAAGCTACCGGGGTTGAGCATGTGCGCACCCTGCCCGTTAAAGATTATGTCGATCCTATCGCAGCAACCAAAGCGTATTTGAGCTTGATCGCGAACAAGCTGAATGAGGATTATCAGCCACCACGCTGTGCTGCATTTGCCGTCGCCACTGCGGTAGCCAGCGACAAAGTTGCCTTCACCAATAGTCATTGGAGTTTTTCTCAAGCGGCTGTTAAAGCAGCATTGCAACTAGACAGCTTTCTGGTGCTCAATGACTTTGAAGCTCTGGCGCTGTCCTTACCGCGACTGCAAGCATCTCAGTTAAAAACTAACGGCGCACTACCAACCCAACATGGCACATTGGCGGTGATCGGGCCGGGTACGGGTCTAGGTGTAGCAAGCGTAGTGGAGACGAAAAGCGGTTGGGTGGCCATACCTGGCGAAGGCGGCCACGTGACATTAGCAGCGGTCGATGAATTTGAAAGCGCGGTATTGCACCATGTCCGCCAGCAGTATCCGCATGTCTCAGCAGAACGCTTATTGTCGGGTATAGGCTTGCCTGTATTGCATAGTGCCGTTGGCAAAGTGATGCAGATCAAGTCAGCACATACTACTTCTGAAGCGATCGTAGAACATGGCCTGTCTGGCAGCGATAATGTTTGCAGCAAAACCTTAGCCGTGTTCTGCGCCATGTTAGGCGGTTTCGCCGGTAACGTGGCCTTGATACTCGGCGCACGCGGCGGCGTGTATATCGGCGGCGGCATCGTACCGCGCCTGGGTGATTATTTCTTTACCTCGGATTTTCGTGAGCGCTTTGAAGCAAAAGGTCGTTTGCGCAGCTATCTCGAAGGTATTCCTACCGTATTAATTATTGATACGCTAGCAGCATTGAGCGGCGCTGCCATGGCGATTGAGCAGCATGTTGAGTAATGCACTTTAGGAAATCAAAGTGACTCCACAAACACCACCGCAGTCCGCGCCGGAATAGTAAATTCTCCTGATGCCGCAACATATTTGGCAGACGCCGCCGGGCGCGGATCGGCTGCTGACTTGTTGCTCTGCACCGGATGTAATTGATATGTCTTGCCGGCCTGCTCCGCGATCACCAGTTGTTGTGATTCCTTGCTGACGTTAATGAAATACATCAGCGATTTAAATCCTGAATCAGGATAACCAACACCATCAATATGCGCCGCAATCACCGCAGGATTTTGTCCTGATCCGGTATTATAAAAATGCAGGCGCTGCCGGATGTCTGCCGCTGTCCGCAACCGGAATAACGAAGAGCTAGCTCGAATACGCAGCAAATCACGGAACATATCGCGCGCCATCGCAATATTCTGCGGATCAGGTTTGATCGCAGGATTTGATAGCAGAGGACGGATCAACGGATAATCGACCGCATTATCGGGTTTAGGTGGTAGACCAGTACCAAAATAATTATCGGTATAAGTCCAGTCCAGGCGGTTAAACCAGTCGCCCGATTCAAAGCTATTTTTGTCCATCGATTTAGATCGCAGCGTATCGATCCCGGCATGAAAGTAAGCAATGCCTTGACTAAATGCGTTGATTGCCGCGCCCAACATCTGTACCCGCACTCTGTCGTCTTTACTGGTAGTGAGTGGTAATTTATAGACGTTGATATCAAACAGAGTCTGGTTATCATGGTTCTCAATATAATTCACGACTTCGCTAGGCTGACTGACATATCCGGCTGGCTGATCGCCGTAGGGAATCTGCTCCAGATGCAAAGTCGTATCACGTCGCGTCAGCATCGTATAGTCACGAATTGACCCCGCTAGTCCGACCCGCACCATGTCCGCTGCCTCCATTAAATCTGTCGCAGTGACACGATGTTCAGGTTCAGAATTAAGCGCAGAGTTAATAGCGTTAGGATCAACAAATAAACCATTGATATAACCTTGTTTACGAATTAGATTATCACCCGATTCGGACGATCCGGCTCCGCGAATTGCATCACGGGCGCGATCACTAAATGTGGCGATACCCGAACCATTTAATGACAGTTGCGACGCCTGTATAAAGCGGGCACCGTTCGCAACCTCACCAAAATTCCAACCCTCGCCTATCAGTTGTACGTCATGCCCCACGCTGGCGAGTAGTTTTGCTTTGAGTTGTTCCATGACTGCACGCGGTTGATGTGCCATCAAATCAAACCGGAATGAGTCGATCTTATACGCATTTGCCCACTGCACTACCGTATCAACCATGAGCTTGCCCATCATCCTGTTTTCAGTCGCAGTATTATCACAACAGGTTGATTGCTCGACTGCACCACGCTCGTTTAAGCGGTGGTAATAACCCGGAACAATTCTGTCCAACACAGACTTTTCTTTTTGCCCGGATGCATAAGTATGGTTATAGACCACATCCATACCGACGCGTAAACCCGCTTGGTGCAAGGCCAGAACCATATTGCGCAATTCAAGAATACGCACAGCGCCATCAGCTGCGTCTGTCGCATAACTCCCCTCAGGTGCGCCGTAATGCGTCGGGTCGTAACCCCAGTTAAAACAATCCTCGGCTGCATGTGCCGTGACTTCGGCTTGAGGTATCTCACTGGCAGGATCAGTCGCATTAAATTCAATCTTCGGGGTGACACAATTCTTTTCAGGGACACTACCAAAATCAAAAACTGGCAACAAATGAATATCGGTCAGTCCCGCTTGCGCCAACGCTTTCAAGTGACGCATACCATTGGAATTAGCCTCAGTAAACGCCATGTACTTACCGCGATGTTGTTTGCTGACTGAAGCATCGTTGATGGAGAAATCACGCACGTGCAATTCATACACCACCATATCAGTCTGCGTCGATATTTTTTTTGTTACCGCCTGGGTTCTCCATCCGGCTGGCTGCAATTGAGATGCTGCCAGATCAGCGATATAGCTGCGCTTGGAGTCGGTGGTCAAACTGATGGAATAAGGATCGGTCACCCGATTGCGCACCAAGCCAACATGAGGCACGATCACATCCACAAGATAGCGGTAATACTGTCCAGAGAGATTGGTCGATATCCTTGCATTCCACGCACCCGTTTTTACATCTGATTGCATGGCGTCTAAGCGATGTGCCGCACCCGCGCCGCTATCGTAAGTACAAACCCATACCCGCTGTGCCGTCGGCGCCCACAAAGAAAATCTCGTTTGAGTCTTTGCTTGGGTCTTCGCTTGAGTCTTCATGCGACTGGTACTTTTAGTCAAGCTCACACCAAGCGAAGTCAGCTCGCTTGCCGGTGCATACAGATCATCTAAGACCCCTGCCAATTGCAGCGAGCTTGCGGCTATCACGATGCCATCGGCATTCTCTTGTACCAGAAATACTTGCTGTCTCTGCAAAGCCGCGATTTTGCCAAGATCATCTGCTTTGACTCCCAACACCACTCCCTCAGCAAGGTATTTAAAGCGGGTAGCAAGAGGCTCCGGCAAAGCCGCATCAGCGACGGACAAAGTGAGCACACCATCCGCGCCCGTCACTTTTGCGCCAATGCTCGCCGCCAATTGCGCTGTAGCAGAATAGACCAGTTTGAAATGACCAGAAGTAAAGTTAACTCCCGGCCAAGCTATCAACTGACGATTCAACCAGACCGCACGCGCCTCGTTTGTGGCAGCACTGGCGTCAATGCTAGCAGGACGTAAAACCGTCTGAAACTGCTGGCTATTGCAGTCGTCTAATGTGGGATTTATTCTTTGAGATGGTGCGGCTAGATTTACGCTGGCAGCGGCATCTTGAATCACACCAAAGCTACTAAAAAAAATCAGACAGGTGCATAAGCAAGCAGCTACACAACTCTGCGCAAAGCGTCCAACATCATTTGATTTTTTATCATTTTTGAGGTGCATGATTATGGCTAAATTAATTAAAATAAGGGGAGTATTGGCACTTTTATGCATTAATGTCCAGACTTTATATGGACAATTTAAAATACTGTATCCCAGTATATAAATTAAAAAAAGATGAAAGAAATGATCTGCCAACTCCCTCGTCCGATGGCGAGAGAGAGTTTTTATCCTCTGCTAAGTTCTGGCAATACCAAACCAGGCGCCGTAGGCGGGTAAACTAACTAAGCTTCCAGCGACATCGCCCGGCAATCCATGCCCTGTCAATGCATCAAAATTGGCGGCGACTGGCAAAGTAAATTCAACCTCATCCCCTCCCAAATTAAACACAGCCAATATCTGAGGGGAATCAGGCAATGTCCGGCTCAAGGCCAATACAGGTTCAGGCGCATCAAAAAATGTAATCTCGCCGCCGGTCAGTTGCGGGAGCTGTTTTCGCCAGCGAATAATGTTACGGGTAAAGTTCAGTGCCGAAGCGGGGTCAGATTCCTGTTCAGACGCAGCAACAGCCAGATGTTCTGCTGGCACGGGTAACCACGGAGTGCCCGTCGTAAAACCCGCGTGTGCCTCGAGTTTGTTCCAAGGCATAGGCGTGCGGCAGCCGTCACGACCTTTGGCTTCTGGCCAGAAGGTAATCCCTACCGGATCGCGTAATGACTCAAAGGGAACATCGGCCTCTGTCAATGCCAGCTCATCACCTTGGTACAGACATGGCGTACCTTTTAAGGCTAGTTGCATGGCGAGGACAACTTTGGCAAAAGCGGGCGTTGCTTGCGCGCCACCCCAGCGCGTCATGACACGTGCAACATCATGATTGCCGACCGACCACGACGCACCACCGCCAACCACGCGTGCTTCAAATTCTTCTACCTGAGAGCGGATATAACGTGCAGATTTTTCTGTAGTCAGTAAATTAAAGCTGTATGCCATCTGTAATTTGTCGTTGTCGGCGGTATAGGCCGCCATTACACCCAACGCGTCATCAGAGCCAATCTCACCAATCGAGATGGCACCATACTCATTTAATAAGGTACGGACTTTTTGAAAGAAGGCGAGATTTTCTGGCTGCGTATTATCATAAATATGTGCCTGCATTCCATACGGATTGGAGGCCGCTACACTAATCGTATTTTGCTTGGCCGCCGGTGGATTGCTGCGCAATTGCTGATCATGGAAATGGAAGATACAAGCGTCCATACGAAAACCATCAACACCGCGCTCCAGCCAGAAGCGCATATTATCCAGATGCGCCTGCTGCACCGCGGGCTGGTGGAAGTTCATATCTGGCTGACTGGTTAAAAAATTATGCAGATAATATTGCAGACGACGAGTGTCCCATTGCCATGCAGAGCCACCGAAAATCGAGAGCCAATTGTTCGGTGGTGTACCGTCGGCCTGCGGGTCTGCCCAGACATACCAGTCCGCTTTTGGATTAGTACGGTTCTTGCGACTTTCAGTAAACCAAGGGTGATTTTCTGCCGTATGTGACAGTACCTGGTCAATCATAATCTTCAGACCCAGCGCATGTGCACGCTGCACCAATTGATCGAAATCAGCCAGAGTACCGAACAAGGGATCAACATCGCAATAGTCCGCCACGTCATAACCAAAGTCCTTCATCGGCGAAGTGAAGAAAGGAGAAATCCAGACAATATCAACACCCAGACTGGCGATGTAATCTAGCTTGGCAGTAATGCCGGGTAAGTCACCGACACCGTCGCCATTGGTATCCAAAAAGCTGCGTGGATAGACCTGATAAATGATGGCCTCGCGCCACCACTCAGTATTTGTTGCAGAGATCGTGGCTAGCGGAATGTCGCGCTTGGTTGTTGCAGTCATGTTGAAATCATTCATAAAACAGGTGGTGGTCGCTGCACTATTCAACAACTTTTGTAACAGCTTTATTTAAGTCTGGCTTCTTAAGTCTGGCTTCTTAAGTCTGACTTCTTTAATAGCAGCGGCTCAACTATGGCGGCACTCTCTTACCGTATCGCCCGGCAAAAGTATCGGCTGCCACAGCACTTGTAATTCTTCTGGCGGCGTTCCATCCAATAAGGACATCAACATTTCTATCATTCGGCTACCTGCCTGATCAGGATTTGGCTGATCGATCGTGGTGACGTTGTAGCCCGCCAGGGAATCTTCCATCTTGCTCCAGACGATGATCGATATATCGGTACCAATCTGAATACCCGCATCCAGCAAAGCGCGTACGGCGCCCACGCCAGACATCTGGTTATCGACGATGACTGCGGTTGGTGGTAAGGGGCTGGCAAGTATTTGTTGCATCGCCTGATACCCTCGGCGTCTGTCGTTACTATCGCCGATCAGATGCGCGGGATTCGGTTGTAAGCCCGCCTTTTGTATTGCCTCGATAAAGCTGTTGTAACGTTGACGGGCAAAGTTCATTTCCAAAGGCGCACTGATCAGGCCGACACGCTGGTGTCCGTGCGAGAGCAAATACTGAACAGCAGTCTGCATACCAGACTCATTGTCATAATCAAACCAGGCGTGCGGCTCATTAACCTGTGTGCGTCCATGCGCGACGAATGGCAAGCCGTGTCCGGTTAAGTAAGCAATCCGCTCGTCATATAAACGGGTACGGGAAACGATCAAACCATCGACCCGACGCTCTTGCACCATACGCTGGTAGGCACGCAACTCATTCGCAGGCGACACCGGCGCAATGATCAAATCCATTTGTCTGGACTCCAGCGCGGACGACATCCCGTCGACGATAGACATAAACATAGGATCGCCTAAATCGTTCGGCAGCAAAGGATGAATCATGCCAACCACATTAGTGCGCCCGACTGCCAGACTCCGCGCCATCGGATTGGGACGATATCCCGCTGCATTGGCTGCCGCCATTACACGCTGTCGAGTCTTCTCGCTAACCTCTGGATAGCCGTTCAGAGCGCGGCTCACCGTAGTTTCGGAAATACCCAGATTTTTAGCGAGGCTTTTAAGATTCATTGGTGTCGGTTACTTCAAAAATGAGACTACTTTTAAATTTGCTGAAGCTTACTTATTTGCTTACTTATTTGCTTACTTTATTTGCTTACTAATTTACTGACGTATTTGCCAACTGTTGTCCTACTTTTGCGGATGACTTTTTACTTCAGTTGATCTGCACTACGACGGTCTGCTCTGTTCTTGCTGGTATGTTGACCAAGACTGATAATTGTTTTTTTACCGCATTCCATTTAAATGGCAAAGACCGGTTTTTTGCCTTGACCCAGTTCGGCGCAGTAGCAATGTTATGCATGATCAATTCAATTTTTCTATCAACAGGCTGATAATTCAAACCCGTTTCCGTCTTCAGCTGTACCGTGATTTTTTGGTGATTATTGTCTACAGCGGTATCGCCAAAAAACTGTAAAAGTTGATATCGACCTTTCTCGAAAGCGGCGGATGTCAAACCATCATCGTCATACAATTGACCGCGACTATGCGGTACAGATGAATCGTAGTAATAATGCAGATCAAGTTCTTTAGTCGAATAATCTCTGGTGGTTTGGACCAACTTTGCCATAGGGATAAAGGCACCTGCTCTGACAAATACGGGGATGTGCTCAGGCACAATCGCAACTGATCCAGTACTACCAGCGACATATTTTTGATCAGTATAAAAATCAAACCAGTGATTGGTCGCAGGAAAACGAATCGTCTGCTCTTTGACAGCGGCTTTGAGTACGGGCGACACAAAAAAATCATGCCCCCATAAATAACGATCAGATACGCCGCGCATCTCAGGATTGTCCGGCTCTTCATACAACATGGGTCGCATCAGCGGCAGGCCACGCTGATTATTTTCAAACGCCAGCGTGTAGTTATACGGCAGCATGCGATAACGCAGTTCAATCGCCGCCTTTGCTAGAGCCTTTGCGGATGTGCTTCTTAAAACCGGTTCTGCGGCGACTTCCTCTTGGGCATGTGGACGAAAAATCGGTTGGAATACGCCGTACTGCAACCAGCGCGCATATAGCTCATCATCCAAATTGGCACCCGCAAATCCACCCAAGTCTGAGTGCATATATGCCAAACCTTGCATCCCCATCTGCAATGCAATCTCTGGCTGACTCTGCAAGCCACCCCAAGTGCGGTTCACGTCGCCCGACCAGGGGATCATGCCAAACCGTTGCGAGCCGGAGTAGCCAGAACGCATCAAAATAAAGGGACGCTCTTCCGGAAATTCTTTTTGGTATCCCTCTGCGATCAACCTAGCCCAATCGTGTCCATAAATATTATGCAGCTGATCTGCCGAGCCCGTCTTATGCTGCAAGTCAGACGGGTGCACTTCTGGCTCGCCCAGATCACCCCACCAACCAGCGACACCATCTCTCTTCAAATTTTTATAAATCGACCAGAACCAGTCTTTTGCTTTCGGGTCAAAAATATCGATGAGCCCTGTGTGTCCAAAATAAAAATCATAGACAAATGGTGCTCCATTCTTATCTGTTGCGAGAATTTTCTTCTCTACTGCCTCGTTCCATTTACTGGAAGTCGTCAAGATAAACGGCTCTGTGATCAATATAGTTTTTATGCCTTTTTTAGCAAAATCGGCAATCATCTCCTGAGGATGCGGGAAGTTATCCCGATCAAACTCTAGGTTGCCCATCGTGCCTTTGATGTCTTTGCCAAACCAGTACAAATCAAAAATGATGGCATCCAGTGGAATTTTTTCAGCAGCAAATTGATCTACGATTTTGCGTGCTTCTGCTTCGCTGTGGTAACCGAAGCGACTGGCGAAGTTGCCGAAAGCCCAGCGTGGCGGCAACGGTTGCTTGCCGGTCAAACTGGTGTAGTTACCAATAATATCGTCCCAGCTATCGCCAGCAATAATCTGATATGTTTTTCTGCCGCTGATGGTTTCATAAGCGAGTACATTCTCTTTTTTACTATCCAGATCTAGATAGCCAATCGGCGCATTATCAAAATGAATGCCGTATCGTTTAGACGAAAATATCAGAGAAATAGAAAAATTCATCTGACTAGAGCGATCCTCATAACCGTAATGCGCCTTGTTGTAGAGTGGCAGACGATTACCACGGCGGTTCATCCCTAATGCACGCGCACCTGCACCGTACAGCGCTTCCGTTGCATCCAGATTAAAGTCTAGTACTTCAGAGGTATCTTGTTTGCTGTAACCATTTTTTTCAGAAATGAGTTGCTTGCCTTTATAGGCGTAACTGATTTGAAAAGGCGATTTGGTGATGTTTACCACCATACCGGTCAGACTGGAGCCAACACCGGAGCCGACAGCATAATCGACAGCAACGTCTGTATTGCTAACACTAGTTTTAAGCATGGCGGGTGACAACACAACTGCATGTGACCCGGAGATAAAACTTTGTCCTTTGGGGATAAACGTGGTTTCTATAATCTTGTCAGAATATGGCTTGATCTGATAAAGACCATCGTTGGTCGTCAGTTCTAAGTAACTACCCTTATCAGCAACGACCTCAAGTACTCTTCCTCTGTTTTGAGCAAAAGCTGGCTGTGTCAGTTGTATCGCTAGAACAACTAAGGCGGCTACTATGCAGAATACAGTGTTGCCAATGATTGGGCGTTTTAGTTGATTTTTCATCTTAATTTCCATCCGATCTAGCAGGCGGATGTTCATCCTTACCAATCAGCACCATATTATTCTTGCTATCAAACTTCACCATGCCATTAACGACGATGGCACTATGTCCTGAGTAATAGTCTTTCAATTTTTCTCCATCAAGAAAAACGCCCGTAACGGGAATTGCTACGCTCTCACCAATCGGCAAATCGAGCGCTACTACCACTCTGTCGTTGATGCCATCATGCTGATAAATCCGTTTAAAAATATACGGTCTATCTGATATTTTTTGATGCACGCCAGCGCCCACTGCGACATGCGCTTGGCGGAATAATCCCAGCTTGCTCCAATGCTGGAACACATTTGCGATGTTGTAATGAAATCTCGATTTTTTTTGCGTCAGCTCATCCCAGTTCATCATGGACCGCAAATTGGCATCCCCTTGCGCACCAGCGACTGATAAAGAGCGGGCAGTTTCGTCACCGTAGTAAATTTGTGCGGCACCGGGGCTCAGCAATAGTCGGGTACCCGCATCAAACGGATTGTTACGTTCCCGGTCAAACGGACTTAAATCGTCATGCGAACTAACATAGTTGAGGACGGAATATCCGTGTAAAGGACTATCCGGCATATTGAGTTTTTCTGAATACTCGCTAAACAAGACGTCGATATTTTTCTTAGCATCGGTCTTAAAGCCGAAGTTGATAATGCTATCAAAACCATTCTGATAAAAATTCACTTGGCTACCACCGTCCATAGTGAATTGCTGTCCACTGGCGATGGAGTAGCCATACACTTCTGCCGTCATAAAAAAAGGATCGTCACCTAATTTTTTATCAGGATTGTCCCGTTTCCAATCCTCATACGCGGCGCTGGCTACTTGTTTTAGCTCTTTCCAGACACCGGGTTCTACATGCTTGACCGTATCGGCGCGAAAACCGTCGATACCATATTTTCTGACCCAATCGGCATGCCATTTCATCAGGTAATAGCGTGGTGCGCGAGGGAAGCCCGTATGTTTGAAAAACGAATCCAACTCGCTGACTTGCTGCTCGTAGCGTCCTTCAGATTTCCACTTGGCGACTAAGGCTGGTGGTAACGCTACATTGGCATTACTTTCGGTACGAAAATCTGGCAGATTTTTAACCAGTACGCAATTGACGGTAGTTGCTACATCTTTATAAGTACAAACTGGCGAAGTACGCACCCAGTCATTGGGCCATTGAGGATCTACCTCGGTGACTGGGCCGGTGTGATTCATCACCACATCGAGCAGTACACGGATTCCATTAGCGTGAGCGGTATCAACCAACTTGCGCATGTCGGCTTCTGTACCCCAGTTAGCATCTACCTTAGTAAAGTCACGCGCCCAGTAACCGTGGAAACCGTAAGACAAGCCAATACCTTCATCAGTCGCGCTGTGAATTTGCTCGACAGGCGGTGTGATCCAGATGACGTTGACGCCTAAGTTTTTAAAATAACCTTGCTTGATTTTTTCTGTAATGCCTGCCAGATCACCACCTGCAAATCCGCGTAACTTTGCAGCATCATTTTTGCGTTCATAGGCAAGATCATTAGTCGGATTCGCGTTATAAAACCGATCCGTCAGCAAGAAATATATAGTGGCGTTATTCCATACGAATGCTGCTTTTTTCGATGTTTTCGGTAACTGTTCTTTTGTCGTGGCTGACATGTCTGCCGCATAGACAAGGCTGTCAAAGACATTGACAAAAAATAGTGCCAGAGAAAATACGATCGCAAAAAAATTCATGCCAATTCTATTCAGAAAGAATGTCACTACGACTGTTCTACAACGTCTTTAACAAACATGGTCAATATGCCTGCGAGGATCATGCAAAAGCCACCTAGCATCAGAACTTTGACTGATTGATAATTGAACAAATGTTTCAACATCGCGCCCAATACAAAGCCAGCCACAATTTGCGGAATCACGACAAAAAAGTTAAACAAACCCATGTAATAACCCATGCGATTAGCAGGCAAAGCGCCAGCCAGAATGGCATAAGGCATCGTCAATACGCTTGCCCAGGCAATCCCTACGCCGACCATAGGCAACAACAACATTTGTTTGGAACTAATAAGAAAGATGCTGACCAGACTGACGCCACCTATCATCAGGCAGATCATATGAACGAATTTACGGCTAGTCATACGCGACAGGATCGGTAAGATAAAAGCAGCTATCGCGGATACGCCGCCATATACACCAAACATAATGCCAACCCAGTTACCACCCTCTTGATAAGCAGCAGATTGAGCATCGGTACTATGGAATACGATTTCGGCAATCGATGGTGTGGTGTAGACCCACATAGAAAACAAAGCGACCCAAGTAAAAAACTGCACCCATCCCAGTTGCACCATGGTTTTTGGCATCTTGAGAAAGCCGCCCAAAATTTCTGTAATAGCTCTTGCAAAACCTTGGTTATTTTTACGTTCCTGGCGAAATTTCTCTAAATCAGTTGGCGGTATTTCTTTCGTCGTAAATACAGTCCACATCACCGACAACGCAAAGATAGCGCCACCAAAATAGAAGGAATAACGCACCGTATCCGGTATAGCCCCATCAACCGGAACATTGCTGACGCCGAGATAATTGGTCAGCAAACTTGGCAACAGGGAGGCTATCACACCGCCGCATCCGATCAAAAAAGTCTGCATCGCAAAACCCGCCGTCTGTTGCGAAGGATTGAGTTTGTCACCGACAAAAGCGCGGAATGGCTCCATCGAAATATTGATCGCAGAATCCATCATCCACAAAACAGCAATCGCCATCCATAACATGCTGGAGTTAGGCATCAGGAACATCGCAACCGATGCTAATAAAGCACCGACAAAGAAAAATGGACGACGACGCCCCCAAAATGGATGCCAAGTATTATCACTGAGATAGCCTATCACCGGCTGTACTAGCAAACCCGTGATCGGTGCGGCAAGCCAGAACAAGGCGAGATCATCCGCGTTAGCACCTAAGGTGGAAAAAATCCGGCTGGTATTGGTGTTTTGTAAGGCAAAGCCGAATTGAATGCCGAAGAAACCAAAACTCATATTCCACAACTGCCAGAACGAAAGCCTAGGCTTGTTTGTCGATGATTGCATGCTTGCTTGTTCCTGGTTTTTTTAAGTAACGTCCAACAGAATAACGAGATTAAGACTGATGCAAAATTATTCGCGCAGTTGGTATTAAATTGCTGCTGAAACGATTTAGCCTAAGTCCTAAAAACAAGTCCCCGCAGCTTGGAGTCTGCGAGGACTGTTTTAGTGTTACTTAAAACTTGTAGCTGGCGCCTAACAACATGATACGTCCGTATTTTGCATACTCTAACTGACGATCTTTGCTATTTGCGTAGGTTTCATAGGCTGCATTGGTCAGATTATTGACTTGCAACATGATGCCCAGACCTTTGTATGGACCGTCTTCAAACGCGTAACCAATTTGGAAGTCAGTGACATTATCACCAACGACATAACGCAATTGACGATCACCGGCAAAGTTACCGATCTCACCAACGTAGTCAGAGCGACGACGTTGACCGATACGGGCTGAGAAGCCTTTTTTCTCATAGTAAAGCGTGAGATTGGTGACATTCTTAGACAGGCCAGGCAATTGAATTTTGCCGATAGTATCGTTCACTTGAGGAATATTAATCGAGCTATCAGTAAATGTCGTACTAGCAGTGACACCAAATCCATCAAGCGCTGAGGAGATCAGATTCAGCGGTGCTGATGCTGATAATTCCAGACCTTTGAGCGAACCACCTTGGCCGTTCTTAGGAGAGTTATATTGACCAAAATTAGATATCGCTACAGTTCCCGGTGTGAACTGGGAGAAGTCACGAGTTTCCGAATAATCATAGATATAGCTCTTCAAGTCTTTGTAGAAAAAGGCTGCAGCGAAATAAGCTTTAGTACCGAAATACTTTTCATAAGAGATGTCTAAAGCAGTAGCACGCCAAGGCTCTAACTGTGCGTTACCACCGCTACCACCAGGCAATCTGGTAGAGGCATCCACTTTAAACTCAAAGCCGGCATTTAACTGATCCAGGCGCGGACGCGCAACTTGTTTTGCTAATGCAAAACGTAAAGTTTGCTGGTCAGGCAAACCAAAGACCAGATTCATACTTGGCAGCACGTCGGTATAAGTTTTTCCGTCGGTATATGGATGAGCAGCGCCACTAGGATCGGAATACAGCGATGCCGATGACTGGTCAGTATTGATCACTTGTACGCCGATATTGCCACGGAGCGAAACACCACCGAGTTGAGAGTCAATATTACCTTTAACAAAAGAGGTCGTGATTTTCTCAGTGACATCCCAAGCACGTGAAATCGTGTTGCTATTATTGGTCAAGTTGTAGGTAATTGGATCAAAGTATTTCGCGATGACACCAGGTACATTCCAGGAAGGAACAATGCCGCTACCAGCAAAACCAAGATTGACCGGGGCATACAACAAATCGCTAGAAATAGTTGGACTACCGCTAGCGGTCAGCGCACCACTTGGTTGACGTTTAGTTTTAGTACGATCACTACGATTGACACCCACATCTACATTGTCAAAAACATTGTCGAGCATCGCTGGCACCGGCATTGTTGCAACCATTTTAAAGCTCTTTAAAACGTCTTTAAGATGTGGTGCATAGGTACTGCCGTAGCCATAAATCGAGTTACCGGTATACAGCTGAGTCGGATCACTATAATTTAACTTGCCCGACAAGGTAGCAAAACTGCCTGGTACCCAGCCGACTGTCAGGGCTGGGTCATTGAGCGGTCCGCCAGATGGATTTCTCAGTTGTAAATTGTTTTCAAGATACAGCTCATCACGCTTAGCTTCAGAGTAATTAACGTCTGCTAATAATGACCATTTGTCGAAAGTAAATTTATTACCCCAGCCAGCAGTATGGATAGAATCTTCGCGGTTATTGTATTGTCCGCGTACCAGTGGGTATGCTCCGGTTGCAACGCCACCGAGCAAAGTATTGTTAACCACATTGACCGAACTGTAATTAAATCCTTGTGGATTGTTGCTACCGTTATAGCCACCTAAGTTGGCTTCAAATTGATTATTGGTATCAACTTGTTTAAAAGTAGAACTGAATATATCCAGCGTACTTCTCCACATTTTTGACGGACGATATTCCAATACACCGATGATGCCAGTACGCTTTAAGGTACCGCTCTTCGCCAGTGATTTAACACCCGCAGTAACGTAGGTACCAGGAGGAACGCCAGAGACAGAACTTTGACTAAACGGCTCATAAGTACCAGTCTCATTATCCAACACCGGCGACTCCAGATCTGCAATACCGATGGCAATACCAATCGTACGATCGGCAAATTGATCGATGTAACTTGCGCTGATGCGATGGCCAGTATCTTTAATATTAGCAATCGATCCCATGGAATTTTTCTCGCCACGAGCATTTAAAGAAATTGTACGGGTAGAAAAATCCAGCGGACGCACTGTTTGTAAATCGATCGTACCAGACAAACCCTGCCCTACTAGACCAGCGTCAGGGGTTTTGTACACAGTCACGCCGCTCAGCAATTCAGAAGGGTATTGATCAAACTCAACACTGCGGTTGTCGCCGGTGCTGACTTGCTCGCGGCCATTCAATAACGTAGTGGCAAAATCCGGAGATAAACCCCGAACGCTGATGACCTGAGCGCGGCCTGCAACACGTTGCGCGGCTAAGCCAGGCAAACGGGCAATGGATTCGGCAATACTGGTATCGGGCAACTTGCCTATGTCTTCAGCAGAAATTGCTTCGACGATAGAATTAGAATTTTTCTTTACTGAAATCGCATCCTCAATACCCTTACGGATACCGGTAACAACAACCACATTACCGTCGTCTGCTTTGGTAGCAGCGGTAGCAGCAGCTGGGGTGCCGGCTTGTTGCGCATAGACCGCAGTGGATGTGGATAGCAGCAATGCACAAGCTGCAGCGATAGGGGTTACGTTAAATACGAAGCGATTGAAGGCAACACTCCCGCCTCGCTTTTTTTGAAAGCTAGTCATTACTCGTCTCCTTGGTTTTTTATTATAAAACTACGATTCCAACAGCAAAATCTTGGCAGCTCAAACGCTCTAATTAAAATCCGGAATTTGATGCCCCGAACCAGATTCTGTACTAATACTAAATTACATGTCAAATCAAATAATTGATATTTCGTCGAATATATTGCGTTAAGAATGAAAATATCACTCTTAACCGTTGCTAATCACCCACAAGCCTAGTCACTTTATGTAGTCATACTACATAAATAATTAAAAATTTCTGTTTTTTATCAAAGCGCATTGAATATTAACAACAAAAAATCCAAAGCGCATTGGATATTTATTTCTTGCCTGCAATGGATTTTGAAGAAATCACAACAATTCCTGCGAATCACAAACGGGTAGAATCAGTCGTTTATATAAATCTTAAAAGCCATGGCTCGCCTAACACTCCATTTCCCAGAAGATCAGTACTACTACTCCACCCTGCTGACAGTAAGGGTGACCGACATCAATAGCGCAAACCATCTTGGCAACGACTCGATGATTTCCATGATCTCTGAGGCAAGAGCCAGGTTTATGTTTGAATTTGGGATTGGCGAAACCAAAGGCGTCGGCCCGGGCACCATCATCACCGACCTGGCGACCACCTACAAATCCGAAGCGCACGCACGCGATCAGTTGTTGTTTGAAGTTGGCGTCATGGATTTCAATAAATATGGCGGCGATATCACTTTCCGCATCACCCGCCCCAGCGACCAGCGTCTGATTGCGATGGCAAAATCAGGATTTATTTTTTATGATTATGCCAAAGCAGAAGTCACCAGCATGCCGGACTATGTGAGGGAGAAATTTCCGAAAGTGAATTGGCTGACTTGATTATTCGTGGTCAGCTTCAATCAACATAAGCAGAAAATAGTAATGGGACGAATTGAATAAAGATATACCCTATGCAGTATATTTTTATTGTCCATAGAAAAACTGGACATCTACGGTTTTTTATCAAAAAAGTAGGGGAGTATATTTAATTACGCCTCTTCCAAAGCAGGCAATCATCAAACGACTTACCGCATTCTCGCTGTACAAATTGAATAGCAAATTAAAGGAATTCCATGCTGATCGACTTTTCATCTATAGCACCAAGACTCGCTTATTTTTGGATGGGCTCTACCATTACGCCGCGTCCGGTTGCATGGGTTTCTTCTAAAGGGAAAAATGGCCTGACTAATCTCGCGCCGTTTAGTTTTTTTCAGATGATTACGGCATCGCCGCCGACCTTGATGATTTCACCTTTGGTCAATAGCGACGGCAGTATGAAAGACACCGTACGCAATATCCAGGAGACTGGCGAATTTGTCGTCAATCTGGTGTCATTCCCCATGGTGCAATTGATGAACGAAACCTCATTTGGTTACGACGCAGAAACCAGTGAGTTTGAACAATGTAATGTGAAGTCTCTGCCGTCACAATTTATTGGCGTACCCAGAGTGGACGGCGCGCCTGTCAGTTTTGAATGCAGACTGGCAAAGCTGATGCCCTACCCAGAACATGCGCCAACTTGCTATGTGGTCTTTGGTGAAGTCGTCGCAGCACATGTGGATGACAGTATTGTCACCGCAGATGGCCAAATTGATCCGGTCAAATTAGATCTGGTGTCGCGCATGGGTGCGGACTGGTACGGCAGGACGAACGCGACAGAAAATTTTACGCTGGCACGTCCGGCTGGCTGGGCTAAATAAAAACCTAAGGAATAATTCAGTTTGGTGCGCGGGTGGAGATGGATGTCACCAGCGCACCAAAAAATAATTCATCAATTTTGAAAGCATCTTTAATCCGCTGCTGTCCTTCTTTATCATTGGGTAATTGCAGCACGACGGTTAAGTATTTTGGCGGCGTTGTGGGCTCTGATGGACTGGGTAATTGAGGCGAGCTGACCTTGGCAGATTGGCTTGATGCAAAACTGCCTGGCGCCCTCATATCTGCAATGACGTCCTCTTTATCTTGCGCATCTTCTAATAACAAACTCAGCGTATGTTCAATCTCTGAGATAGAAACGACGACAGTCGTATGCGGCTCTGGCCATTTTTTGTAGCCACCGCTACCAATCGCGTATCCGCCAGTGCAGACATACTCTGTATCAGAAATTTTTTCGTAATGAAACGGTGCCCAGCCTGCACTACCAGAGCCAGCATCAGCATCAGCGCTATGTTTTCGCACTGCTGCCATTTCTATCGCTTGTCCATAAGTGCCTGCATTGGCAATCATGCCGACTGGTAGAAAAGCGGCACTGTCGTTGGTGTTTTCTTTATAGGTCATTATGTGCTCCAAAATTCTTTTTTAAGTACGCATCTTGCAAATGATGGCACACTTGCGAAGTACGGTGACTACTATATTCATAGTACCGAACTAAGCCAATTTTCAAAAAAAATAAATCCCGCAGTATGCCTACACATGATCAACTTCTTGCTATTGCGTTTAAAGCAGAACTAACGAAAAGCCAGCGCTTAGCAAAAGCCAACATCACTGAATCGCAAAACCTGGAGCAGGCACAAGAACACGCATTAGAAAAAATCCTGTTCAACATAGCAGGTGAAAAAGGCTTAGAAAATCTTATTGCTATACGATTATTGGAGCAGGAAAAAATTCGTGCTCGTCATATCGTACGTCAACAACTACAGGCTGAAAAATTAGCCCAACATAAGCAAAGTAATAAGCAAAGCAACTGCGCTATCAACGGACTGGGTGCTGACACCTGGCAGGCTTATTTTGATGGTTCAGCACATCCTAATCCGGGCAAAATTGGTATCGGTGGCGTCGTAGTCAGCCCATCAGGAATAAAGATAGAAATCAGCCGGGCGATGGGCTACGGTGATAGTAACGAGGCAGAATTCTATGCGCTAAACGCGGTATTAGCCTGCGCGTTAGAACAGCGCCCTGCCAAACTTGTTGTGTTTGGTGACAGCCGCACCGTGATAGACAGCGTCAACGCCG
The DNA here is from genome assembly GCF_040544445.1 of Undibacterium sp. GrIS 1.8. Lineage (NCBI taxonomy): Bacteria > Pseudomonadati > Pseudomonadota > Betaproteobacteria > Burkholderiales > Oxalobacteraceae > Undibacterium > Undibacterium sp. GrIS 1.8. The sequence goes on from NZ_JBEONQ010000009.1 coordinate 47,175, forward strand.
ACCGCACCCACAGCAAGAAAAACACCGTGAGCTTGCCCGCATGCTCAACACTGCAAGAGCAGTGCGAACAAGCCAAGCAATTGATAGCGAAATTCACTGATATTCGTTTGATCTGGATTCCCCGCAAAAAAAATGCAGAAGCCGATGCGCTGTCACAAAACGCAGTGACACTTTTTTAAAGATCGCTGCGATGGGATAAGGAATACGATTTAGATTCAAATCAGGATTGTACGTTTTTCCGTGACAAAAAATACGCCGCCAGTAGACTCAAGATGATGAGCGCAAGAATACCTGCATTGCCCCAACGCACATACGGCGTCAGGCCGCTGGTACCTTGTACTTTGGCGCGCAAGATATCCTTGGTTAAAGGCTTTAACTGAGCAGTCACAATCCCCTGCGCATCAATCACCGCCGTCGCACCGGTGTTGGTAGAACGCAGCATAGGCCGCCCGGTTTCTAGCACCCGCATTTGCGATATCTGTAAATGCTGCGGGATAGAAATCGAATCACCGTACCAGGCAATATTAGATACATTTAATAATATGGATGGGCTATGCGACGCTGCCGACAATTGGTGCGCGATTTCTTCACCAAACAAATCTTCATAACAAATATTGGGCAATACCCATTGATCTTTTATCTGCATGGCTTCTTGCAAAACATTGCCAGCAAAAAAATCACCCAGCGGAATCTGCATCAGATTCACAAACCATTTAAAACCAAACGGGACAAACTCGCCAAACGGCACTAGATGATGTTTGTCATAACGATAGCCGCGTACCGCATGCTGGCGCGACAAGCCTAAAACGCTATTGGTATATTTGTCGCCGCCGTCATAGACCCCCAAACCAATGACCAGATGACTGTCAGTGTCTTGTGCAAAGGCATTTAACATCGGCAAATAATCCGGTGGTAATTGGCTGGACAATACCGGTAAGGCGGTCTCTGGTGTCGCTACCAAATCGGCTGGCGCGGTCAATATCAGGTCGTGATACAAGCGCAGCGAGTCATTCACATGTTCCGGATCAAATTTGATATCTTGCGCTACATTACCTTGTAATAAACTGACACTGATCTGGTTGCCGGATGGCTGTGTCCATGCCACGACTCGCAAACCGATGCCGACTAAAAATAGACAGGCAACGCCAGCAAGCAATGCAGGCCACCAGGATTTTTTAAGCATCAATAAAACCACGGCGCCTGCGATTAAGGCATTCAACCATCCCAATCCATACACGCCAAAGACGGCAGCATAGCCAGCCAAGGGGCTCGCGGTATGTGCATAGCCCGACACCAGCCACGGGAAGCCAGTAAATATCCAGCCCCGTAGCAACTCCGACAAACTCCAAAGCGATGGCAGCACGAATAGCAAGGATGCGACCAATGATAGCTGCCAACGCTTGCGTAGGTAATGAGCCAGCGACAAGGCCAGACCGGCGTACAAAGCCAAATAAGCGGCAAACAAAGCGACTGCGGCCAATGCCAGCAACCACGGCATACCGCCAGCATCAGTCATCGCCACCATCAACCAGCGCACACCCCAAAACATCCAGGAAAAACTATATGCCCAACCCAGCATCCACTGGCGTCGCAAAGTCCATGTACTGGCGGAATAGCTCAAGCAAAAAATCAGTGCGAGACTGATGATCTGAAGTGACCACAAATGATAGGGAGAAAAAGAGAATACGTTCAAACCACCTGCCAGCAAAGCCAGCAAGATGGATGAACGAAATGGAGGGGAATGAAATGAAAACAAGATCAGAGAATCTGCAAATGAGTACGAGCTGGGCAACAGAAAACAATTCTATGAATACAACGATGAACGATGGATTCAATCATCATCAGTCTGCACCAAAGACCGTTTTTCCACTAACAACATCTGCACCTGACGGGCATCGGCGCGCAAGACTTCAAAATGCAGATTGCCAATATTAAATTCTTCACCCTTGTGCGGTACCCGTTCCAGATGATTGGTGACCAAGCCGCCGATGGTATCGACTACTTTGTCTGAAAAATCGGTACCCAACGCGGTATTAAACTGTTCAATCTCGGTCAAACCTTTCACACGCCAGCGCACGCCGTCGCCGTTATTATCGAGGACAATAATATTGTCTTCTTCTTCATTGAAGTCATATTCGTCTTCAATATCGCCGACAATTTGCTCCAGCACATCCTCAATCGTAATCAGACCTGCAACGCCACCGTATTCATCCACCACCATTGCCATGTGATTGCGATTAGCGCGAAAATCCCGCAACAAAATATTCAGGCGCTTGGATTCCGGGATATACACCACCGGGCGCAACATCACTCGGACATCAAAAGACTCTTCTGCGTAGTACCGCAACAAATCTTTTGCCAATAGCACGCCAACCACTTTATCTCTATCGCCTTCCACCGCAGGGAAGCGGGAATGCGCCGTCGATAAGACTTCGGGCATCCATTCTGCTATGGGTTTGGAAATATCAATCACGTCCATCTGGGAACGCGGCACCATGATGTCGCGTGCAGCCAGATCAGACACCTGGAACACACCTTCGATCATTGCCAGTGCATCGGCATCAATCAGATTACGTTCTTGCGCGTCATGCAGAACTTCCAGCAATTCAGCGCGGTTCTCAGGTTCGGGGGAAATCAGTGCGGTCAAACGTTCAAACAATGACCTGTGGGGTTTAACGTCAGATGGTCTGACGCTACTAGAGTGCTCTTGCATAGTGGGCTTAAAGCCGTTGTTTCAATACTATAGGATACAGCAAATACAGATCAGTCCCAAACTTCGATGCCGGTTTAGAACAAATTTAAGCCTGATTTTTAGCTCTTTTTTGTATCAAGAATGTCATAAAGCGGCGACATCATCTGAAGCGACGTGTAGTTTCTCTGACAATCAATTCCAACTTGGGCAGCTCGACATCCACTTTTTTACCGCTGATCAGTCCGAGTAAAGTAGTCGTTGCCAGTAATCCCATGTCATACAAAGGCTGATGTATCGTCGTCAACGGCGGTGTAGTGTAAAGCGAGCCGGGCAAATCATCGAAGCCGATCAGGGAGATATCATCCGGTACCCGTATCCCTTTGCGGTACAAGCTCAGCCGTACACCATAGGCAATCTGGTCATTCGCGGCAAACACGGCGCTAAACTGCTGCTGAGTATCAAACAGACGATTGACTGCCACTAAACCGCTGGCCTCATGGAAATCGCCTTCAACCACCAGGTTCGCATCAAATTCCAGATTGGCGCTTTTGAGTGCGCGCTGGTATCCGAGCAACCGTTCGCTGGCATCAGAGTTATCGGCAGGGCCAGTGACAAAGGCAATGCGACGATGTCCTAACTCAATTAAATGGCGCACAGCAAGGTAGGCACCGTTTTCATTGTCTAGCTTAAATCCAATCGCCGTCTCGCTTTGCAATGCACGCCCCGTCGCGACGATGGGCTTTTGATGCGAAAAATGCAGCACGTCTTTATCCGCAATATGGCCGGACAACAAAATAATCCCATCCACCTTGCGCGCTAGCAATAACTTAATCCTGGCCGCCTCTTCTTGCGCATCCCAATGCCCACTAACGATCACGGAGGCATAACCAGTACCTTTTAAACCATCATCAACACCACGTAAGGTCTCATCAAAAAACGGACTGGAAATATCTTGTACGACGATACCGATCGTCATCGAGCGACCACTTTTAAGACTTTGTGCCAGTTGGTTTGGCTCAAAGTGCATCTGCTCAATGGCAGTTTCTACTGCTTTACGTTTATCCGCAGAGACTTTGGCTGTGCCATTCAAAATCCGTGACACCGTGCTGGGCGAAACGCCCGCCTGACGCGCCACATCCATCAAAGTCACTGGATTATTGCTTGAAGCATTGTTATCCGAATCGGTATTGATTTGTTTCTCGACCACGTGTGCCTTCTCAACTATGCGAATTGAAGATGAATTAACGATGAATTGATGATGAATATCTAGGTAAGCCTGTGAAAAGCTTTTCGTAGCGAGAATAACATGGATTATTCAAGGTTTTATGAATTGATCAACTCATCATAAATAAAACCATCTTCCCCATCCGTTCCCCTCTGACCGCAGCTTCAAGATGAAAGCTTTCACTGCAGCTAAGCGCCATCCAAAAAACGCAATGAAAATAAAGATTGTTGATTGACAGACGATATCCCCAATGTTAAATTCTAAGCACTCGTGAAAACGATTTCAAACAAAAGAAATATATGAGACCTACACATGCAAAATCACGACTCAGCAACAGAATTTTCTCCCGCATTTACCTGGGGTGTGGCAACCAGCGCCTACCAAATTGAAGGTGCTGCCGCCGTTGACGGACGCGGGCCCTCTATCTGGGACACCTTTACACATACACCCGGCAAGATCATCGATGGCAGCACCGGCGACGTCGCTTGCGACCATTATCATCGCTACGCCGAAGACATCGACATCATCGCCTCGCTCAATGTCAGCGCATATCGCTTCTCTATCTCTTGGTCACGTGTGCAGCCTTTGGGCTATGGCGCATGGAATGAAAAAGGCTTTGAGTTTTATTCCAATCTGATCGCCAGACTGGCCGAGAAAAATATTCTGGCGCATGTGACTTTGTATCACTGGGATTTACCGCAAGGTTTGCAAGATCAGGGCGGCTGGCTCCATCGTGACACCCCTGCCCGTTTTGCTGACTATGCGGCAGAAGTAGCGCGTCGCTTTGGCAACCGGGTAGCCACCATCGCCACTCATAATGAACCCTGGTGTACTGCTAATCTCGGTTTTGGTAACGGGCAATTTGCACCCGGCATTGCAAACACCGCTGCATCAATTCAGGTATCTCATCACCTATTGTTATCGCATGGATGGGCAATGAAAGCGATGCGTCAGGCTCTGCAAAAGATCGATAGTTCCGCAAAATTAGGTATCGTTTTAAACCAATGGACGGCTATGCCAGCAACCGACTCAGCCGCCGATAAAGCAGAGGCGGAATGGGAATACGCACGCTCGGTGCAATGGTTTATGGACCCGATTTTTAAAGGTCGCTACCCGCAAAAAGCGCTTGATCGCATGGACATGAGTAAGTTTGACGTACACGCTAATGACATGGCTGACATTCAGCAACCCATCGATTTTTTAGGTGTCAATTATTATTTCCGTTCTTTTATCAGTACGGATAATCCGCCTAAAAAACCCGAAGGTAAATTAGGTTTTACCGATATGGGGTGGGAAATTTATCCTGATGGTCTGACTGACTTGCTATTACAACTAAACGAAGAATATAAAGACTTACCACCAATTTATATTACTGAAAACGGGATGGCCGTTGCAGATCAAATAGTTGATGGGAAAATTCATGACCAAGCACGCATAGACTACGTTCGCTTGCATCTGAACGCCTTGCAAAAAGCGATCGAACAAGGTGTCAATGTACAAGGGTATTTTTACTGGAGTTTGCTGGATAACTTTGAGTGGAACTCCGGCTACGCCAAGCGTTTTGGCTTGGTGTATGTGGACTACGACACACAAGAGCGAACGCTCAAAGACAGCGCACTTTGGTACCGCGATTTTGTAGGGACTCAGCGTTTATCCCGGGCTGAATAAAGTCTAGCGGCCGGTGTGAAAATCTTCGCTAAACGCTTAGTTTTAAAAATAAAATGGGCAAAGAAAAACTAATTTCTTTGCCCATTTTTATGATGAATACACCCAACCGTATTTTGATAAAGTCATACAGATATTGACGCTATCAATCTCATCAGGTTGTCCGAAAAATCAATGCCTTCATTTTTTGTAATTGAGGCGCTACCATCGGTACCGTCAGCATGGTACTGGCAACAGCCATCATTAACAGCGCGGTAAACGTTTCACTGGTAATGATTTGTTTATCTAGTAATACATTCGCAAAAATAATCATAATCAGCGCTTTGGTTTGCAATAACCAACCTATGATCGATGCCTCACCTTTTTCCCATTGAAGGATTTTTCCGGCAATGTGAATGCCTGCCAGTTTGCCCGTTACCGACGCCAGCAATAATAAGCCTGCCGCAATAAATACGGTCGTTCCACCGAGCTGCCAGTTAGTCCGTAAGCCGGTACTCAAGAAAAATACCGGCATCATAATCATCAATACAAAATGACGCAGCTTATCCATGTCAGCCTGATTAAACCAGTCACTATCCATCACCATGCCCGCCAAAAACGCACCAACCATAAAATGTAAACCAGACCAGTCGGCAAAATAAGCGCATACCGCCAGCCAGATAAAGGCAACATACCAGCGATCACTCTCTGGCAGCTTGCGCATCAAACGGCGGAATAGATAGCTCGCCAACGCAAATCCAGCTAAAAATAAAGCTTGCCGCCCGACTCTCGTCCAGTCCAACAAAATCAATGCCAGCACGCCCCAGATCGCGACATCATCCAGGCTGGCGTAACGCAAAATACGTTGGCCGATGGGCTGTCGTAAGATCGCCAGTTTTTCCATCAGCAAAATCAAAATGGGTAATGCCGTCACTGCGCAGGCCATGCCTATGCCAAGGACAAATTGCCAGGTAGTGGCTTTAGTTCCCATCCAGCCTTGGCTCAGATTGAGTAAACAGACTGCGGCGACACAACCGAACAACAGCGGCATACCAAGTGCAAGGCCTGAAGTTATCGCGCTCTCTCGTTTGTAACGCCACATTTTTTTAAGATCTAACTCAACGCCAGCAATCATCACAAATACCATCACCGCCCACCAGGCAATCCCATTCAGCGCAGAGGTCACCTGCGGGTTAAATACAAATTGATAATAGTCGGGGAAAGCTGCGCCCAATACGCCTGGCCCTAAGACAATGCCGGTGATGATCTGCACTACGACTAAGGGCGCCCAATAATCAGTTCTGCCAACGCGCCAGATCAGGTAAGGCACGGTAAAAATAATCGCCATTGCGATCAAAAAAATTTCAGTCACGCTCATTATTTTATTCTCGTCATATTGGGGGAAGAGCAGTACAAATTGAATCAAATATGGGATCAAACACATCGTCAAAATTGCGCTTAAAGTGGAAGCCGGCTAAGGAAATTTAGCAGAGAAATTAAATATACTCCCAATTATTTTTTAACAATATGCCTTTTTGTCCAATGATTATATGGACGACTAAAATATACATACTACGAGTATATATATCAACATGACATATTCAGATTAAATATTGTTGATTCTTTTGTTAGTAATGCATTGCTTTTTTATGTCATTCCGCCATGGTTTTAGCCGGAATCCCGTGTCGTTATCCTGATAATCAGCATCGTCACTTTCAAGTCTAGGGTACGACTCAACAACCGTCGCTGGATTCCGGCTAAAACCATGCCGGAATGACGCCCTGACCCTTTTGAATATCGATACGACGACAGCACTTTAGTTAGGCGAGTTACTACTACGGAGTTGGGACAGTCTCGCGTAAGTTTTAAATAAAAAAAACCCTCATCCTTGGTGAAGAACGAGGGCATTGAACTACCAAAGGTAGCAAGACGAACTAAAAAATTTAAAACTCTACACCAGCATTAATATCAAAAGTACGTGGTGGCAGATATTGAGATTGCCACACACCGCCAAAGCTATTTTGCGCACTGGTTTTGATGTTGGAATTTTCTACGTTACGAACGAAAGCATCAAAGTACCAGGCCTTGCCTGAGGCGTAACGCAAACCCAGATCAGTTCTTGTATAGGATTTTTGTTTATCGCCGTCACCGAGATTAAATACACTGAGCCAGCTTGCGGTCTCGTAATGCATGCTGATGCGCGGCGTCAAGGTAGCACCATTTACCATGTTAAACGTATGTTGATACTGAGCTTGCGCAGAGAACTTAGGCGCATGCGGCATCTCATTACCGGTCACATCTAAACAGTTGCTGATACCCGGGACAGCGCAGACAGGCAAGACGTAATCATTACTGCCGCCGATTAAATGTCCCAGCTCAGTACGGGTGATTGCAAGAGATAACTGGACTTTATCGGCGGGTGTCAACCTAGCAGCGATTTCAGATTCAAAGCCATAAATCTTGGCGCCATCGGCGTTGGATGTCACTAGAGAATGGCTGCCATCTGGGTTGGTCACTGGTGCGCTGAATTGGAAACCTTTAAAGTTTTCATAGAACAGCGCATTGTTCATCTTGACCGTGCCGCCTAAGAAAGTGCTCTTGGAGCCCAGCTCATAATTGGTCAAAGTCTCTGCGCCGTATGGCTTGCCACCATCTTGTAAACCACCTGATTTATAGCCGGTAGAAATGCTGGCATAGACCATGTTGTTACGATCGATGTCATAACCAACTCGTGCTAGGGCAGTGGTTTTATTACCGCTAAAAGTACCATCGTTTTGACTAGGGACACCAAAACCAGAACCAGGCGCAGCTGGATTCACACTTGGGTTAACCGGAATTTGCGGTGCGCCATCATATGCCCAGCCATAACCGCGACCACCAACGTTAGTGCGGTAGTCTGCGGTATAACGGATACCGCCAGTCAGATGCAAACTATCGTTCACATTCCAAGTCGCCTGACCAAAAGCAGCTTTCGATTCAACTGTTTCTTTTGGTTGAATAAACGAACCCTGCCAGCCAACCGTGCCTTGTTGCGTACCGTTAAAGATAGGAATATCAAAGCGGATATCGTTGGTTTCTGCGGCATAGTACAAACCTAATAACCAGTCGACTTCTTTTTTACCGACGGATTGCAATTCGACTTCGTGACTGTAATTCACATAGTGCGACGATACGGTATTGTCGGCCTGATAGGTCGCGCCGGTGTTGAAGCTAGTCGGCACACTGGCACCGCCATCCTGATCAAAGGTCGATGATCCGCTGAAGCGTGAGTACCCTGCAATATAGGCCAAGGACATGCTGTCGCCAATCGCATAATCCAGACGACTGCGGAATGAATCTGTATCGCGGTGGACGGACGGCGCAGTGTCAATCAATGCAGACCAAAAATCCTGACCCGGACGCGGTGTTTGCATCAGATTCATATTTGGTGTACCGCGATCCATGTATTTTTCGTAAGAGACATCCCACTTCAGATTAGGCGTCAGCTTCCACAACAAGCTCAGGCGCGCAGCGGTCTGATCTTGTGCACCATATTTTTTAGCAGAACCATTTTGAATAAACAAATTGGAATTGATCGGCTGGAATGTGCTCAACGTTCCACCACCAGCAATATAGGCAGCTTGCTGACTGGCAAGAGAAGGATTCGGCGCATTCTGATAATCAACATAGCCATCATGCTGCTCATGCACTACTGCTACCCGCAAGGCCATCGTGTCGTTGAGTGGAATATTAAAAGCACCACGCACGCCGAAACGGTTGTAGCTGCCAACACCAGTTTCAAAATTGCCTGAGTGGTCGCCCAGCACTGGCTTGACCGTCTGCATATTCACTGCACCAACGGAGGAGTTACGCCCCCATAAAGTACCTTGTGGACCGCGCAATACTTCAATCGCGTCCAGATCAAACAGCAACGAGGTTGCGCCTTCAGGGCGTGGTGAATAAATGCCATTCACAAAAGTAGCGACTTCTGGATCGGCGTATTCTGTCTTGGCACTATCGTTACCAACACCGCGCAAAGTCATGGTGATGACACCGTGATCGCCCTGCGTAGTCGCCTGGAAGCCTGGTACCAGATTGACGACATCTTGTATTGTTTGTACATGCGCATCATCGAGTGCAGCAGCGTTGATCGCCGTAATCGCCACTGGCGTACGCTGCAAGGACGTAGCGCGCTTGGTACCTGTGACAATCACCTCTGCAATCGCAGCAGAATCTGCTGCCGGAGCAACTGGGGCAACGGGCTGCGCAACTTGCGCATGAGCAGAGTTAATGCCCGCTAGCAAGGTGAGTACAGCTAAATGGATAGGTGAGCCCGAGATTTTTCGGGACGTGGGGGTACGGATTTTCATATGTCTCCTGTGCTAGGTTCATTTCATCTGCATGAATGCGATGATGTTAGAATTATGTTTTGAAACCGATTTCATATTTTGAAACCGATTTCATAATAGCGATTATTTAATATCAAAGTCAATTAAAAAAACCAAATCATTTGTTTTCAATGTGCGATTGTTGCCTTTTGTGATGTTGCTGCTAAACAATTACAAGACTTGATAATTACCTCCACCTTCCAACTCTTAGGCTACGTCATGAACCCGATCAAACAAGTTTTAATCGTAGGCGGCGGCACCGCTGGCTGGCTAACTGCGGCATTTCTCGCCAAAACTGTTGGTGCTACCTCGGGTGAGAGCGTACAAATCACGCTGGTGGAATCCAAAGAAATCGGCATTTTCGGCGTCGGCGAAGGCACCTTCCCCTCGATACGCGGCACGCTGGCAGCGATTGGTATTGATGAAGCGCGGTTTGTACGGGAATGCAACGCGACCTTTAAACAAGGTATTAAATTTGTAGATTGGGTACGGCCACAAGGTGCAGTAGGCATCGATCATTATTTTCATCCATTCAGCTTACCCAGCCAGCGTGCTGGCGGTCCCGAATTATTGCCTTACTGGTTGCAAGGTGCTGCGGGTGCGGGTGTACCTTTTGCCGAAGCGGCGACCATGCAAAAGCGTGTCGCTGATGCCTCGCATGCACCTAAGCGCATGGACGACGGCGACTTTTTAGGTCCAATGAATTATGCCTATCACTTCGACGCAGGACGCTTCGCTACTCTGCTGTCCGATCATGGAAAATCGCTGGGAGTAAAACATATTCTGGCCAATGTTAAGCAAGTCGAACTGGACGCTTATGGCGCCATCAGCGCCATCGTCACACAAGAGGCTGGTAGGCTAACAGCCGACCTGTATATCGACTGCACAGGCTTCAGAGCCAGGCTGATCGGCGAGGCTTTAGGCTCACCATTTCATAAGGTAGATGATGTCCTGTTTGCCGATCGCGCGCTGGCAGTGCAAGTGCCTTATCCACAAGCCGATACAGCAATCCCCTCCTATACAATTTCTACCGCCAAAGAGGCAGGGTGGATCTGGGACATAGGCTTACAACAGCGCCGCGGGGTTGGTTATGTGTACTCCAGCCGCCACACCGACGATACCCGAGCAGAACAAGTATTGCGCGACTATATCGGCGCAGGGAACGAGAATTTGACACCAAGATCACTCAAACTCAATGTCGGTTATCGAGAAGCACACTGGGTAAAAAACTGTGTCGCAGTCGGCTTGTCGGGCGGATTTTTAGAACCTCTGGAGGCCTCTGGCATTGGCCTGATCGAAACCGCAGCCTATCTGGTTAGCTTCCTGTTCCCCTTCAACGGCGACCTGGAGCCAGTCGCCAAACTGTTCAATCATCAAATGAAAGAACGCTACGAACGTATCGTCGATTTTGTCAAAATGCACTACTGCCTGAGCCAGCGCACCGACAGCACATTCTGGACGGATAACACCAATCCCGCATCAATCCCCGACACACTGAAAGAAAAACTCGCAATGTGGCGCTGCCGTCCACCCCACCGTTTAGACTTTATCATCGACCTCGAGATGTACCCGCCATCCAGCTGGCAATACGTGCTGTACGGAATGGAATTTCAGACCAAACTCAACGCCAACACAGTCTCTTACCCACGCTTTGAAGAAGCAAAAAAAGAGTTTCAGATGATCGCCCAGATGTCACAACGCGCACTGGCAAACCTGCCACCACATCGCACGCTGATAGGACATTTATGTGCAAAGGATTATATGACTGCGTCGAAAGCGGCGGTGAAGCAAGTAGGTTGATTTGGCTTGTATGAAAGCGCTGCCTGCCAAAGATCGTAGGTGCGATTAGCGCAGCGTAATTGCACGCATGTCGATACTAGTCGGCGCATTGAAATTAGATTCACATATCACATCTAAAGTAGTCTGATTTTTAAAGAAAATCTACAAGATAGAATTAACATCTAGCATTTACTTCGGCGCCCCCTCAGGAGCAGGAGTCAATATATCGTCGTCACTAGTCCAGGCGGGTGTGGTGATGGCATAAAACTCCAGTGCTTCACCTTTGCTTGCACGGATAGAGCGCACAACACTGGGCGGGATGATGATGAACGAGCCGGGGCGCACTGCGTGTGCCGTAGTCCCTGTCCAGACCTCGCCATGACCTTTGAGAATAAAGAAAGATTCCTCGCCCACTTTGTTGTGGCTCCATGCGCTGGCGCGACCCGGTTCCAAGTGGAATAACGCAACGCTACCATGATCCGTCTTGGCGCCCGGCATCGCACTGCGGCCAGTGAGTTCTTTTAATTGCACTCCCGGCGAAACGGTTATTAGTGGAATGTCGTCTGGATGGAAAACGGTTTGGGCGTGGGTGCTTGTCATGATCGGAAGTAGCGCAAAGAGTAGGTAGGAAAGTTTCATTGGTGTCGACGGAGACGAATTGGCTGGAGAGTCAAGAATACACGGGAGGGCTAAAGCTGTACAACTGCAAGGCGAGTTTTAGGTGCTAAATCATGTACAAAACTTGTCTAGCCTTGCATCAAAATATCATCGCCTTTGCCTAATTTTTGCTGTGGAACAGGGTCAAGTCGGACTAGAATTTTCAGCCCTACATTGGAACTTAGGTGAAAACATTGGACCTATAGACGTAGCCTAATCTACGAGACATTACATATACTCCCCATCATTTATAAACATTTAGGCTTCTTGACCAAGTAATACTTGGACGTCTAAATATACCTACCAGGAGTATTCAATAATGCGGTGCGTTCAACGCACCTGTACCGATGCCAATCAGCTACACCGAAAGCTTAACCGCCGCTCTTGGCAAGTAAAGACTGGACTAGTGATTCTGTGATTTCTGAAGGTTGACCGCGCCATAGGATTTTGCCGCTTTTGTTGACAAAGATCGCATAGGGTAATGCTTTGATTCCCAAGGCTTTGTGAAGACTCTTGGCACCTTCGACTGCATGTGGATAAAGAATCGGCATCTTCTCTAAAAACGGCGCTACGACTTCTTCTGACTCTTTGGTAATGCCGATTACCTCAAAACCTTCTGACGCAAACTTTGCATGTAATGCGTTGAGCATTGGAATCGATTCTCGACAGGGCACGCACCAAGTCGCCCAAAAATCGATGAGAGTCAGATTCGCGTTTTTGTCGGGTATTTTCGCTAGATACTTGAGGTCACTCTCCGGGAGCTGGCTACCAACTTTCACGCCATTAAACAAATCGACGAATCCAGCCGTGGCGATATTACATGCGCCGAACAATAAGGCGACAGTGATCAATAGAGTTTTCATGGTGGCTAACTTGGAGGTTCCAAGTGACAAGTGGAAAATACTAAATTAACAGAATGCCAAGACGGAAGCAATTAATTCAGCGTCGTTGAAATCCTTACATCAAGTAGCACAGAAATCGCAGGGGGAGATTAGCGCAGCCTGATCCCACGCAATTGAAAAAACTGGACTACGGTACGTATAGGAACCAAGAGATTTGCCTAGCATCTCAGTAAATAAATGCGCGATTACGCTGCGCTAATCGCGCCTACGGGTGTTTGTGTGCTTGTTAAACGCAGCCTTACTCAACACTAACTAAGCCAACGCGCGCTGCTCATAACCTCTGTAAAAAACTCTTTGAGTGCAGGTGCTGACATGCCGTAGGGATCAAATTCGGCAGTTGGAGAATACTTCAGGAACAAGACTGTGTTTTCTGTGGTCGAGGCAATCAAACCCATGTTCCAGCTTGTAAACTGGCGTTGAGTAATTTCTTCCAGGGACAGGACTTCGGGCTTGGTGTGACGTTTGTCTCGCAAAATGTGGTGGTAAACCGCGTTGACTGCGGAGCGCTCACCTTCCAGGCATTGCAAAAAGATGCCGTTGGATAAACTCAGTGCTCCGGTCACTGCGAGTTTCTGATTGTTGCGGCGGGAACTTGCCAAAATATCTTTTACATCTGCGGGGCCGAGGTTAACTGCGCGGCTCGCATAAATCAGACGAATCATCATAATCAGACACTTTCAAAAAAATAGTAAGAACACAAAAATAAGCTTTCTGAACAGACATTGGGCTATTTCAGCATTGGATTTCATTTTAATGATTTTAGATTTGCTGGTGCCGCTGGTGACGGGATGGAATGTCAACACACCGGTACACGCCGCTGCATGATTAGAGGTAAGGGTCTTCCCCCTGCCAACAACACGAGCTTAAATACGTCACTTAGTACCAGAAAAAATCCCCAAGCGAAGTCAAAGATCATGCTATTCTGCTTTCTTGAAAAGGATTTCATAAATTTTGACTGGCGTCATTTGTGCCTGAATTACGCTTAAAAATCTGGCAATAAAATAGTTTGCGGCAAAGACTGCAAACAAAAAAGCATCCTAAGGACGAGACCATGCAAAACACCCTTCCAGACGCCCTGCCTGGTGGCACGGCAATACCTCCTGCTACGCATACGCCTGCAGAAAAAACCGCTCATACTCAGGTGAAACGCTCTCCGTTATTCTGGGTGCCTACCGGTTATTTCACGATGGCTTTGACGTATATGACGCTCACCAGCGTGACCGCTATCATGTTTAAGAATATGGGTATGGACAACGGTAAAGCGGCGGAATACGCCAGCTATCTAATATTGGCCTACACCATCAAGCCGCTATTCGCGCCGTTTGTGGAGATGTATAAAACCAAGAAGTTTTTTGTGATCTGCACCCAGATTGCGGTGGCGCTTGGTTTTTTTGGTGTGGCGATCGTGATGTCCTTGCCTAGTTATATGGCGATTTTGATGGTGTTGTTCTGGATTATTTCATTTTTGGGCGCCACGCAAGATATTGCCTCGGATGGTGTGTATGTCACCTCGCTCGACAGCAAAACCCAATCACTGTATTGCGGCATACAGGGACTAAGCTGGAATATCGGCCCCATCATCGCTTCTGGCGGCTTGGTCTACCTGAGCGGCAAATTGCATGCTGACGTGTTTCATCATGACCCAAAAGTATTCGGGCCGGAATGGGTGGATGCCTGGAGGATCATTTTCTTCATCGTTGCGGGTGTAACTATTCTGATGGCGTTCTGGCACATGCGCGTAATGCCCGACGGTGCCAAAGCCGAGAATACGCCGACCAGCGCCCGTGCTGCGCTGCATATTATGTGGGATTCGTTTGTCACGTTTTTCCAAAAGCGCGATGTCTGGCTGATGATCGCATTTGCTTTTCTGTTCCGTCTGAGTATCGGCTTTCTGGAAAAAATCGGTCCCTTCTTTATGGTCGATCCGATTGCTAAAGGCGGCTTGGGGTTATCCAATGAGCTGCTGGGGATTATTTATGGCACCTATGGATTGATCGCTGTGCTGCTGGGCTCTGTACTTGGCGGAATTTTTCTGGCACGCCGTGGCTTACAGCCTTCTTTATTTATCTTGTGCTGCGCAGTGAATATCCCTAACGTGACATTTTTGCCGATGAGCCTGTATCAGCCAAGCAGCCTGCTAGCGATTACCGCCGGTGTGGCAATTGAAAAATTCTTTTTTGGATTTGGCTCAGTCGGCTTCATGATTTATTTAATGCAGCAACTGGCCCCGGGCAAATACACCACAACGCACTACGCTTTTGGTACCGGCTTAATGGGTTTGTGCATGCTGGTGACTGGCGTTATCAGCGGTCACTTACAACAGTTGTTGGGCTACACCAGCTACTTTACGTTTGTGATGATCGCGACAATCCCCTCATTTCTGGTGTGCTGGTTTGCGCCCTTCCATCAAAAGGAAAAGACCGACTAGAACGCAGCGAATCCAGGTAATCCAGGCACTTTGTCTGACAACTCACAGAACTGCCTAGACATACTGCTTGACATCCATTTGTTCGACTGGCGATACTGCGTTGCTGCGACAAGTGCTCTAAATCTCAATTATCCATTGATATCTTCGATCACTAAAAATAAAACGGCCCAGCAATGACTGAGGCCGTTTTGTTGTCCATCACCATAAAACTAAAAAATGGAGAAATGCATGAGTCAAACAATAGAAGAAACCAACACGCCAACAAACCCGGCAAAAATGCCGAAGCAAATTCCCTACATCATCGCCAGCGAAGGCTGCGAGCGCTTCAGCTTTTATGGCATGCGCAATATTCTCACCCCATTTTTGATCACGAGTTTATTGTTGTCGATGCCAGAAGCGATGCGCAAAGATATGGCAAAAGAGGTGTTCCATACCTTTGTGATTGGCGTGTATTTTTTTCCTTTGCTGGGCGGTTGGCTGGCAGATCGGTTTTTCGGTAAGTACAACAGTGTGTTCTGGCTGAGTCTGGTGTATTGCGCTGGGCATGCTTGTCTAGCGATTTTTGACGATAACCGCAACGGCTTTTACACCGGATTGTTTTTAATCGCGCTAGGCTCAGGCGGGATTAAACCATTAGTTGCGTCGTTTGTGGGTGACCAGTTTGATCGCAGCAATAAACATCTGGCGCAAAAAGTGTTTGATGGCTTTTACTGGATTATCAATTTCGGCTCATTCTTTGCGTCGCTGCTGATGCCGATATTTCTGAAGCAGTTTGGTGCCAGCGTGGCGTTCGGCATTCCGGGTATCTTGATGTTGATTGCGACGATCATCTTCTGGTCGGCACGTAAACGCTATATACATGTTCCTCCCGTAGCGAAAAATCCTGACTCCTTTTTAAACGTAGTCCGCACTGCGTTGATGAGTGCAGCACCGGGACAAAGTCGCAATGGACTCGTCCTCGCAGCGCTGGGTGGCGTACTTGCGGTTGGTGGTTTATTGATGACACCCAATATCGGCATCGTTGCAGCATTATGTTTAGGCTTGGTACTAGTGCTGAGTTTTGGCGGGCTGGGCGCCTGGATACAACTGGATCGTGCGCGTGGCGTGCATCCAGATGAAGCCGTAGATGGTGTGCGCTCAGTATTGCGTTTGCTGGTGGTGTTTGCGCTAGTGACGCCGTTCTGGTCGCTGTTCGATCAAAAAGCCTCGACCTGGATTTTACAAGCAGATCAGATGACCAAGCCGGACTGGTTTCAATCAGCGCAGATGCAAGCCTTAAATCCTATGCTGGTGATGTTGTTAATCCCGTTTAATAATCTGATCCTTTACCCGATTTTAAAACGCATGGGTATTGAGCTGACTGCCCTACGCCGTATGGGATTAGGGATTGCTTTCTCAGGGCTTGCGTGGATCGTCGTTGGTCTGATGCAAGTGGCGATTGACGGCGGCAATCCTTTGTCGATCACCTGGCAAATCTTGCCTTATGCTTTGCTGACGTTTGGCGAAGTATTGGTGTCGGCAACTGGCTTGGAATTCGCCTACAGCCAGGCACCGCTGGCGATGAAAGGTGTGATCATGAGCTTTTGGAATTTGTCCGTTACCATCGGCAACTTATGGGTACTGTTAGCCAATTCTAGCGTCAAGAGTGAAGCAGTCACCACGCAAATCCAAAGCACAGGGATGAGTGTGACTGCGTTCCAAATGTTCTTCTTTGCAGGCTTTGCATTATTGGCAGCGCTAGCATTTGCGCTGTATGCGAAAAGCTATTTGCTAGTCAGTCATTATCGAAAAGTAGTGTGACATTGCATCTGACTTGGCCGCATGTAAGCTGAATACAAGCTCAGTACAAGCTGAATACAAGCCACATATAAGCTAGAGATAAGCTGCCTGCATATATGCTCCCTCTCTCCCGGTGGCGGGAGAGAGGGAGTTAAGTACAAGCGCTTTTTAGTTGTGGAGGAGATAGTCTGAGGTTTGTTCAAAAATCCGCTTAAATCAATATACTCCCCACCATTTTTGTAAAAATAGGCTTATTGCCCAATTAATATATGGACAATTAAATATACATAGTGGGAGTATGATTTAATTTCGAATAAAGACAAGACCAGATTCAGCGTTCAGAAATAGCGACAACCGCCTACAACCTAGGATTACAAATACGGATTTGGCCAACCCAAGTCAGCCAGAATCTCGATCTCTAAGGCTTCCATCTCTTCTGCTTCTTCGTCGGTCTCGTGGTCATAACCCTGGGCGTGTAAAACGCCATGGACGACCAGATGAACCGCGTGTTCTTCTACCGATTTTTTTTGCTGCTGTGCTTCACTCAGTAAGACATCCGTGCAAAAAATAATGTCTGCCTGCGTCACTTCGGCGTCTTCATCTTCGGTGTAAGCAAAGGTCAGTACGTTAGTCGCATAGTCTTTGCCGCGATAGTCACGATTTAAGGTCTGGCCTTCTTCTGCATCCACAAATCGTAAAGTCAATTCTGCGGGAGCAAACAGCGCCGCCTGTATCGCTTTGCGTAACAGAGGCCGCGGTAGATTTTCTTTTAAGCGAGGATCAGGATATTGAACGGATAAACTGAGTTTGTGTTTTGCTGCCATTATTTTTTACGTCCGTGCGCCGAACTCAACGGCGTCGCTTGTTTTAAGGTGCCGAGATCGGCGTTATGTGCATTGGCTGTTTCATAGGCATCGACAATTCTGCCCACCAAGGGATGACGCACCACGTCGGCACTGGTGAAGCGGGCGAAGCCGATGCCCCGGACTTCATTTAGCACCTGACATGCATCAACCAAACCGCTACGCTGACCGCGTTGTAAATCAATCTGTGTGACATCGCCGGTAACTACGGCTTTACTACCAAAGCCAATACGGGTCAAAAACATTTTCATTTGCTCTGGCGTTGTATTTTGCGCTTCATCCAGAATAATGAAAGCGTGATTTAAAGTGCGTCCACGCATATAAGCCAGCGGCGCAATTTCTATCGCCTGTTTTTCAAACATCTTTTGCGTGCGATCAAAACCAAGCAAGTCGTACAGCGCATCGTATAAAGGTCGCAGATAAGGATCAACTTTTTGTGCCAGGTCGCCCGGCAAAAAACCAAGCCGCTCGCCCGCTTCGACTGCAGGACGGGTCAAGACTATGCGTTTGACCGCATCGCGCTCCAGAGCATCTACCGCGCAAGCAACTGCTAAGTAAGTTTTGCCAGTACCGGCAGGGCCTATGCCAAATGTGATGTCGTGCTCAACAATCGCTTTGAGGTAGAGATTTTGATGTGGTGTACGTCCACGCAAATCTGCCCGGCGGGTTTTAAGGATAGGGCTTTCTGCCGCTGCATCCAGGTCAAACTCAACTTCACCATCCGCATCATCGGCAGCAACTACTGGTACAACTACTTTGACGATTTTTTTTGCTGTGCTGGCTTTCGTTGTCTTGCCCACAAGAGCGGTCGCGCCAGAATTGTTCGCCAACTTAGCCTTGGCATTATTGGTTGCCCGTTGCTCCACTAAAGCTAATTGCACTTCATCGATGGAGATGATTTTTTTTGCTTTGGTATAAAAATGCTCAAGGATGTCCAGCGCATTTTGCGCATTGTGACCACTAACGACAAACTTATCACCACGCCGGAAAATACTGACATCCAAAGCGGCCGAAATCTGCCGCATGTTTTCATCCAAAGGCCCGCACAAATGCGCCAATCGGGTGTTGTCCATCGGCTGCGGCATGAAGTGCAAAACGGGAACAGGCATTTTTGGTTTCATCAATAAATTGTTAGTACGGTTCTGATGTCAGGTTAATCGAGTGTTTACGATATCTGTGTCAGCTCAATTGACTTCCAGCATCTCGGTCATTAATTCGCCGCGCAAGGAGTAGTTGTACGATTCTGTAATCCGGGTATTCACCAATTGGCCTATCAGGCTTGCTGGCCCGGCAAAGTTGACTACACGATTGTTCTCAGAACGGCCTTGCAGTTCATTCGGGTCTTTAACCGATGGCCCTTCGACCAGAATACGCTGCACTGTACCTATCATTGCATTACTATATTTTTTGGTATTGCTGTCGATCACCGCTTGCAGGTGTTGCAGGCGTTTTAGCTTGAGTTCATGCGGTGTGTCGTCGGCCAGACTGGCCGCCGGCGTACCTGGGCGTTTGCTGAAAATAAAGCTAAAGCTGTTATCGAAACCGATGTCGTCAATCAACTTCATCAAGGCATCAAAATCCTCTTGCGTCTCGCCGGGGAAGCCAACGATAAAATCAGACGAGACTGAAATATCAGGACGCACCGCGCGCAGGCGGCGCAGGACAGACTTGTATTCAATCGCTGTATAGCCACGTTTCATCGCGGACAAGATACGATCCGAGCCATGCTGTGCCGGCAAGAAAACATGATTCGCAATTTTAGGAATCTTGGCAAACGCATCGATCAGGCGCTGGTTAAATTCTTTAGGATGGCTGGTGACAAAACGAATACGTTCAATCTGCGGGAACTCGGCAATATATTCCAGCAACAGCGCAAAGTCGGCGATTTCGCCATCGTCCATTTTGCCGCGATACGCATTGACGTTTTGGCCCAGCAGCGAAATCTCTTTGACGCCCTGCTCTGCCAGCCCGGCAACTTCTGCCAGAACATCATTAAACGGACGCGAGACTTCTTCACCACGCGTGTAAGGTACAACGCAATAACTGCAATACTTGCTGCAACCTTCCATGATCGACACAAATGCAGTCGCGCCTTCTACTTTGGCAGGCGGCAAATGATCGAATTTTTCAATTTCAGGAAAACTAATATCGACTTGCGAACGTCCGCTGGTACGACGATCATTCAGCAATTGTGGCAAACGATGTAAAGTTTGCGGACCAAACACCACGTCAACATAAGGCGCACGCTTGATAATCGCTGCACCTTCTTGCGAGGCGACGCAGCCACCGACACCGATAATCAGATCAGGCTTGTTACGCTTAAGTTCACGCAAACGACCCAGATCAGAAAACACTTTTTCAGAGGCTTTTTCACGCACGCTGCACGTGTTGAGCAGAATGACATCAGCATCTTCTGCTTTATCAGTTTTGATCATACCTTCGGAGGCATGGAGCACATCGTTCATCTTATCCGAGTCATACTCGTTCATCTGACAACCGAAGGTTTTAATAAATACTTTTTTTGGCATGACGGTTTGATTCTTCTTAATATTACTTATTTAGTTTTGTTTTAGTTTTGCTTTGGGGAGCTTCTAAAAACCTCTTAATCGAGATGCAGCGCTAGGCGCAAAACATAGCAATACGTCGGTATTGCGAGGCTTTGCAACAACGCGATGCGCTCGGGTAAGAGGTTTTTAGAAATCCCATTAGTTTTGCTTTAGTTGTTTGCTTATATCCACATTCGCTTCTTGCACAGTCAAAATCCAGATACGCTCTATCTCACCATACTCATTCGCAAGATAATTAATCTTTAAGGTGGCGTTCGGCAAAGTAGCGGGCAATACCAGCAAACCTAGTTCGTTAAAAATACGGGTAGAAGGCCGGGTAACCTGAACCTTGCCATCAATCACAATGTCAGGGTAGGCAGAGGCAGTTAATACACCACGCTTGGTACCAGTAGGAAAAGTGCGCGGATCGGCATGCGCCACACTCAAAACCAAGCTTAAACTACCCAATAACATCATTGCGCAACAACGTCGCAGCAGGGAAAATACAGGCATTCTCAACATAGGATTAGCTCTTCCAAAATAGACAAACAAATCAACAACTTATGCAAATTCTGCAAGGTCGTTTGCAGGGTCTTTTGAGGGCGCAAGTTTAACACATGCGGGCTGAACCGCTTGTTACGCTGACGTCTGGGTGACTTATTTGGCATAATGCCCAAAATAAATCTGGAAACACGATGCATACTCGCTCCCCCCGCGCCGCTAAGCGCGAATTTGATACTCCCCACTTTCGTCAGGCTTTGTCGCAGTTTGCGACTGGCGTGACGGTGATTACGACTCGTCTGGCAGACGGGACTTTTTTAGGCCTGACTGCCAGCTCCTTCAATTCAGTTTCGCTCGATCCGCCGCTAGTGTTGTGGAGTCTGGCAAATACCTCAAGTAGTATGGATGCCTTTAGCGGCAATTCTCACTATGTTGTGAATATTTTGTCATCCGAACAGGCCAGGCTGGCGGAACAATTTGCCAGTCGCAAAAAAGACCGGTTCGACGGCGTTGAGTATCGTTTGTCGCGCACCGGACATCCTATTTTAGTTGGTGCATCCGCTTGGTTTGAGTGTCATAATCGCAGCCGCTATCCAGAAGGTGACCATGTGATTTTTGTCGGTGAAGTGGAGCATTGCGAATTTACTCCGCAAGCGCCACTAATTTATCATTCTGGTCAGTTTTTGCCGCCGCAGTCCACATTGTAGCCAGACCAACCATACCAATACTGCCAAGTAAATGATGCCTCAACTGACTGACCTGATCGGTTATATTGCCGCCAGCATGACGACAACTGCCTTTATTCCCCAAGCATGGATGACCTGGCGTCGTAAGCGGGCTGATGGAGTATCGCTAGGCATGTACATCATTCTGGTAGGCGGGATTGCGATGTGGCTGGCGTATGGTTTGATGCTGAACGCTCTGCCTATCATCATCGCCAATTTTATTACCTTGGTGTTGGCAATCTTTATTCTGGTGATGAAGCTGCTGTATAAATAATCGGCAAGGTTTCTGTGAAACCTTGGTCAAGCAAACCCATAAGCTAGCTCGTAAGCCAAATAAGCTAGGTCAGCCCCATTTATTCAATTAGCCAGCAGCGTTTGTAATACCTCACGCGAATCAAATGCTGCGCGGCGCAAACGATCATTCACGCCTTGCCAGGCAGTCTCATCCGGCAGCATTTCTACCAAAATCACATCGGCATGCGCGGCATCCAGCTCACGTAAACCAGCGTACAAATCATGTGCATACGCTGACGGATCAGCAACGATCACTTTTAATGCCTGCACGTTTTGCTGAACGTGTTCCTGGTAGCGCATGACCGCTACTTTTTTGCCGCTATCCAGCAATTGCTGAATGGTCAATTCCAACGCGTTTTCTGCGATTAAAACAACCGGCGTGTTTGGCGCATAGTGTGCATCCAAGGTACCCGACGCTCTTGGTGCGGTGATATCAGGCGCGGATGGCTGTATTCCTAGTACGCCTGCCAGTTCGGTGGCAGAGATATGCCCGGGACGCAATAACACTGGGCCGTGGGTTGCGAGTCGAGTCAAATCCAAAATCGTTGACTCAATCCCGACTTCACTCTGACCACCGTCTAACACTGCTGCGATCACGTGGTTCGCAATCTCTGCTGGAAATTCATCTTGCACATGCTGGGCTGTGGTTGGACTAACATGACCGAATTTATTTGCCGATGGCGCTGCGATGCCACCTTTGCCATTCTTAAACGCGCGTAACAACTGCTGTGCAACCGGATGCGAAGGACAACGTATTCCTATCGAATCCTGACCGCCAGACACCGCGTCGGGGATATGCGCGGCACGCTTCAAAATCAAGGTCAATGGTCCCGGCCAGAATGCGGAGATCAGCTGATGCGCCTCGACCGGAATATCTTTAGCCCAGTAGTGAATGTCCGCGTCTGGCGCCAGATGTACGATCACGGGATGATTAGCAGGACGACCTTTGGCGGCATAAATGGCTGCCACGGCGGAGGGATTTTCTGCGTCGGCACCAAGGCCGTATACGGTCTCGGTCGGGAAGGCGACCAGTTGCCCAGACTCCAGCTGCCGGGCGGCTGTTTCTATTGTGGTGATCATTGCTGTTAGTGTTGCTGACATCGCTGAATTAGTCTCGCTATTCATCGTAATTTGATCTTAAACTCGTCTGACATTAGTTAGCAATGCCAAGAATGTCGCAAGCAAGTGCCAGCGTCGCTTGTGCGTCCGCCAACTTGGGTGCAACAAAGGTGACGTGCCCCATTTTACGTGCGCGTCGCGCTTCAGATTTGCCATATAAATGCAAATGCGTACCCGGCAAGGCGAGTAGTTTGTCCCAGGCGGGTTCGCGTGGATTGACAGCATCACCTTCAAACCAGACGTCGCCTAAAATATTTAACATCACCGCTGGCGAATGCTGACGTACATTACCTAAGGGCAATTGCGCCAATGCCCTCACCTGCTGTTCAAACTGACTGGTGACGCAGGCATTGATGGTGTAGTGACCGCTATTATGGGGGCGTGGTGCCATTTCATTGACGACCAGAGAGCCATCTTGCAGCACAAAAAATTCTATGCACAAGACGCCGACATACGCTAGCTGGGCGATGATATCCAATGCCGCTTTTTGCGCAATTTGCGCTACGCCATCCGTCACATTTGGACTTGGGACAGTGGTGGTGAACAAGATTCCATCGCGATGGACATTCTCTGCAATCGGATACACCACGGCTTGCCCATCAACACCGCGCGCGACCAACACGGATACTTCATATGCGAGCGGCAGCATTTTTTCTAATACGCAGAGTTGGCCGTTCATACCGGCGACGGCTTGCGCCAACTCATCCCGGTTACGCACTCTGACCTGACCTTTGCCGTCGTAACCCATGCGTACGGTTTTTAAAATACCGGGTAATAAATCCTCGCTGATTAGAGCAACATCGTCCTGATTCTCGATACGTGCATGCGGTGCCGGAAATACGCCCGTGTGCATGGCACAGCGGGTGAAAAAATCTTTCTCTTGCAAACGATCTTGTGCAACCGAAACACAAGCGCCAGACGGAGCAACGAAACCGTCTTGCGCCAGCATCGTCAAACTATTGGCAGGGACGTTTTCAAACTCAGTCGTGACTGCACCGGTCAGCTTGCGTAATGCGGCTAGACCGGCGGGGTCGTCATACGCAGCCTGGATATGATGCTCGGCGACCTGACCCGCTGGACAACCCGCTTCTGGCTCCAATACGGCGACCTGATAGCCCATGGTTTGTGCGGCATGCGCAAACATGCGCCCGAGTTGCCCACCACCTAAAATGCCAAGACAGCTTTGCTCGGTGTTCGGTAACAGGGGATGGCGCGGAGTTGTTTGGGTATCGATAGTCATGATGTTAGGCAAATATAAAACGTAATCTAAAACGGAATTTGAATGTCAAAACAGGATTAAAGGTGCGCACAAGCAGCACACAAAGAGTACACAAACTCGCACTACGGCGTAGCAACAAAGCGATGATCAACCACATCACGACATCCGATAATTTGGCGAGAAACCATGCAAAGCATCATATACTCCCCACCAAATTTACAAAATATGGCTGACTGTCCAGTGATTCTCTAGACAATTAAAAATACACTATGGGAGTATTATTTAAAGGCAAAAAAAGCTTGCTGGCTTCATCGTCCGCGCAATAGTAAAATTCAGCATCTGGTCTGATCTTTTTGCATCTGTACCTCGCTGGATTCCAGCCTGCAATGGAATGACGAATCCTTTAATTTCGCATTATGAATTGAATATTACTTCGCTGTGATTTAGCCTCGGGCGCATCAAATATAAACTTATACCAACCCACACCAACCCACACCAACTCATACAAACACATACAAACACACTAAGCAGGCAACACCATGTCACGTGCTACTTGTGTTTGCTTCAGGCGAAAATCCAACAGCTTTTGTGCTAAATCTCCATCGGTTGTCGCCAACATAGCAATCGCTGCCAGTGCGGCGTTAGCAGCACCCGCTTCACCAATGGCAAACGTCGCTACCGGAATCCCTTTTGGCATTTGCACAATCGACAGCAAAGAATCTTCACCGCGCAGATATTTTGATGGCACAGGCACACCCAACACTGGGACGATAGTTTTTGCAGCGATCATGCCAGGCAAATGTGCCGCACCACCAGCACCGGCGATGATGGCGCGCAGCCCGCGTGCTCTGGCAGTTTCTGCATAGGCAAACATCTCATCCGGCATGCGATGCGCAGAGACGACCTGCGCTTCATAAGGGATGCCAAACTCTTTCAGAACAGCGACGGCATGTTGCATCACATCCCAATCGGAGGAAGAGCCCATGACGATACCGATGATCGGAGATATCGACAATGATTGCGATGTTGACTCGTTACTTGATTGATTCATGATTAGGCCTTCAACGTTTCGCCAGTCAGACGTTCCAGTGCCTCACGATACTTTGCGGCAGTCTTAGCAATGACGGCTTCTGGCAGGGCTGGTGCTGGCGCTGTCTTTTTCCAACTCGTAATCGTTTCCAGATAGTCGCGCACAAATTGCTTGTCAAATGACGGTGGTGATATACCAGTCGCGTACGAATCTGCTGGCCAGAAACGGGACGAATCTGCGGTCAAAACCTCATCCATCAAATGCAACACGCCGCCGTCGTCCAGACCAAATTCAAACTTGGTATCCGCAATGATGATGCCACGAGAAGCAGCATATTCTGCGGCCTCGGTGTACAACTGAATACTGATGTCGCGGATTTTTGCGGCGAGTTCTTTACCGATCAGCTCTTCTGTTTTGGCGTAGCTGATGTTCTCATCATGCTCACCCATTTCTGCTTTTGCCGCTGGGGTAAAAATTGGTGCAGGCAATTTTGCTGCCTGTGGCAAACCTGCTGGAAGTGTGATGCCGCAGATCGCACCGGTATCCTGATAATCTTTCCAGCCAGAACCGATAATGTAGCCGCGCACAACCGCTTCTACCATGATGGGTTTCAGGCGTTTTGCCACGACCGCACGACCACGCACTTGCTCCACTTCTTCAGCAGCGACAACGCTTTCCGGCGCAATACCAGTCAGATGATTTGGCACGATATGTCCGAGTTTTTCAAACCAGAAATTGGCCATCTGATTGAGTACGCGACCTTTCTCAGGAATCGGTTCATTCATGATCACATCAAACGCGGACAAACGATCGCTAGTGACGATCAGGAGTTTGTCGTCGCCGACAGCGTAGTTGTCACGGACTTTCCCGCGGCCTAGCAGCGGTAAGGAATGCAGAGTGGAATTGATTTGCGTCGTCATAATATTTACTTTTTAAAAGTACGCAGGGCGCACTGTGCGCCCCGTCTTTTTCAAATTAATTTACTGATTTGCTGCACTGATTTTGCTTAAGTAGTTACCGGCTTATTTAACCAACTGAGCCAGGCTACCTTTTTTGTATTGTTCAGCAATTTTTTCCAAAGGCATAGGCTTGATCTTTGCTGCCTGACCTTCGCAGCCAAATGACAAATAACGCGCTTTGCAGACCAGTTTAGCGGCTTCGCGTGCTGGCTTAAGATAGTCGCGCGGATCGAACTTGCCTGGATTCTCAAACAAATAACGACGGATTGCGCCGGTCATTGCTAAACGGATGTCGGTATCAATATTGATTTTACGCACGCCATGCTGGATACCGATCACGATTTCTTCTACTGGTACGCCGTAGGTTTCTTTCATATCGCCACCAAACTGGCGAATTTCTTCCAGCAGTTCTTGTGGCACTGAAGAGGAGCCGTGCATTACCAGATGGGTATTCGGAATACGTGCGTGGATTTCTTTGATGCGGTCAATTGCCAGAATATCACCGGTAGGCTTACGAGAAAATTTGTACGCACCGTGTGAGGTACCGATTGCAATTGCCAATGCGTCGCATTGTGTTTGCTTGACGAAATCAGCGGCCTGATCGACGTCAGTCAGCAATTGTTCACGGGTCATTTTACCGTCGGCTCCGTGGCCATCTTCTTTGTCGCCCATCATGGTTTCCAGTGAGCCGAGTACGCCCAGTTCTGCTTCTACCGTGACGCCAATTGAGTGCGAGAATTTGACGACTTCACGCGAGACTTCGACGTTATATTCGTAGCTGGCAACGCTCTTGCCGTCTTCCATCAATGAACCGTCCATCATCACCGATGTAAAGCCCGATTTAATCGCTGCCATACAAATTGCTGGCGACTGGCCATGATCTTGATGCATCACTACCGGGATGTGCGGATACGCTTCTACCGCAGCTTCGATCAGATGGCGCAGAAAAGCTTCGCCAGCATATTTACGCGCACCGGCGGAGGCTTGCATAATAACGGGCGCGCCGACTTCATCAGCTGCTTGCATGATGGCAGTGACTTGCTCCAGATTATTGACATTAAATGCTGGTAAGCCGTAGCCATTTTCAGCGGCGTGATCCAGCAATTGGCGCATAGATACGAGTGGCATAATTTACTCCAGAGTACGATTAAAAATCTTGAATTAAAAATATAGAATTAAAAACCTCGAATTAAAAACCTCAATGCCGCATTAAAAAATCATTCAAGCTGACAGAGAATTAATTCGAGAATTAATGATCTCCGACTTTGACGATTTTCAGTGCATTGGTTCCGCCAACCTGCCCCATAGGCTCGCCCCAGGTAACAACGATCATGTCACCTTTGGTGACGATGCCGTTTTGCAGCAAGATAGTTTCTGCCGATTTCAATACGGCTTCGCGGTCGCTTGAATGCGGCAAAGTATAGGTTTCTACATTACGATATAAAGCTACTTTGCGCTGAGTCGCGATACTCGGCGTCAGTGCAAATAAAGGAATATCAATATTGTGACGACTCATCCACAGCGCGGTGGAGCCGGATTCAGTCAGCGCCACAATCGCTTTTACGCGTAAGTGATATGCGGTGAATAAGGCACCGTAAGCGATAGACTGATCAATCCGGGTAAAGGTCTGATTCAAAAAATCTGCATCCAGTTTGCACTCCTGGAATTTTTCCGCCTCGACACAAATCGCTGCCATTGCCTCGACTGTTTCTACCGGATATTTACCAGATGCGGTCTCTGCGGAAGTCATCACAGCATCCGTGCCATCCAACACGGCATTAGCGACATCGGATACTTCTGCACGAGTAGGTACCGCATTAAAAATCATCGACTCCATCATCTGTGTTGCGGTGATGGCTAATTTGTTAGAAGCACGCGCCATTTTGATCATGCGTTTTTGCAGGGCAGGCACAGCTGCATTACCTACTTCTACTGCCAGATCGCCGCGCGCTACCATGATGCCATCGGATGAGTCGAGAATTTCCTGCAATAACGGGATCGCTTCTGCGCGTTCGATCTTAGCGATCATCATCGGCTTATGACCATAAGCCTCACCAGCAATATTAGATAACTGGCGCGCCATTTCCATATCAGTCGCGTTTTTAGGAAAGGACACGGCAATGTAGTCTGCCCGAAACGACATCGCGGTCTTAATATCTTCCATATCTTTGGCAGTCAAAGCAGGGGCAGTTAAACCACCGCCCTGGCGATTGATACCTTTGTTATTGGATAGCTCACCACCAATTTTAGTAATCGTGTGAATTTCATTACCAATAATTTTATCGACGATTAAAACGATCAGACCATCATTGAGCAACAACACGTCGCCTGGCTTGACGTCACGTGGCAAGGCTTTGTAATCGAGACCAACGCGCTCTTGATTACCCATGCCACAATCGGCATCCAAAATAAACTTGTCGCCGTTAGCGATCTCAATTTTGCTGTTTTCAAACTTACCGATACGGATTTTTGGACCTTGCAGATCCGCCATGATGGCGATCTCACGACCGCACTCTGTCGCGGCCTGGCGCACCAGAGTCGCGCGATCAATGTGATCTTGCGCCTTGCCATGCGAAAAATTCAGACGTACTACATTGACACCCGCTTGCAGCATGCGCTTGAGTGTCGCCAAATCACTGGAAGCTGGGCCTATCGTTGCAACAATCTTGGTTCCGCGTGCCATCTGGTCTCCTGATATTGATATCGGTTTTTAGTTTTTTACCTTGCCTTACAACTTGATCATCTTGCTTAATTTGATTACTTTGCTGCTCGTTGCAATAAAATATCGACCGCTGGCAAGGTTTTACCTTCCAAAAATTCGAGGAAAGCACCGCCGCCAGTAGAGATATAACCAATTTTGTCTGTGATCTGATATTTTGCAATCGCGGCCAAAGTGTCGCCACCGCCAGCGATGGAAAAGCCCTTAGAGTCTGCAATCGCCTGCGCCAGCACTTTGGTGCCGTTACCAAACTGATCAAACTCAAATACGCCGACCGGACCGTTCCAGACGATGGTGCCAGCTTGTTTGATTTGCGCCGCCAGTAAGGCAGAAGTGACTGGACCAATATCCAGAATCATGTCATCGTCCTCAACGTCATTGACGGACTTAACGGTAGCAATAGCCGTCGGAGAAAATTCTTTAGCGCAAACAACATCGGTAGGAATAGGCACCGATGCGCCGCGTTTTGCCATCATATCGATAATGGCTTTGGCTTCATCCACCAGATCCGCTTCTGCCAGTGATTTGCCGATCTTTAAACCAGCTGCCAGCATGAAAGTATTAGCAATGCCTCCACCGACGATCAGGTTGTCAACTTTGTCCGCCAGCGATTTGAGTATCGTGAGTTTGCTAGAGACTTTAGAACCCGCGACGATTGCCACCAGAGGACGTGCAGGATGACCTAGCGCTTTACCCAATGCGTCTAGCTCAGCGGACAACAAAGGGCCAGCACAAGCGACTTTGGCGTATTTTGCAATACCGTGTGTCGTCGCTTCTGCGCGATGGGCAGTGCCGAACGCGTCATTCACATAGACATCGCACAACGCTGCCATTTTTTGCGCCAGCGCATCGTCGTTCTTTTTTTCACCTAGATTGACGCGGCAATTTTCCAGCAAAACGATTTGTCCTGCCGCGACATCCACGCCATCCAACCAATTTTGTTTCAGCTCGACAGTCACACCCAGCAGCTCGGATAAACGCACGGCAACCGGTGCCAGACTGTCAGCAGGTTTGAACTCCCCTTCCGTTGGACGTCCTAAATGCGAAGTCACCATCACTGCTGCACCGGCTTTTAAGGCTTGTTGTATCGCCGGAACCGAGGCGCGAATACGCGTATCTTCTGTGATGTTGCCATGATCATCCTGCGGCACATTGAGATCCGCCCGAATAAATACACGTTTGCCCTGGAGTTGATTGGCGGCGATCAGGTCGCTGAGTCGATTAAATTGCATGGAGTTGGCGAATGAAAGAGGTGGGAGAAAAATCTAAGTCCCGTATTCTACCAAACACCCGTCGCCGACTACACCGTTTTTAGCTGGAATTAGTGCACTTTATTGCAAATTTGCAATTAAATAGGGCTTACGCAAAATTGTCGCTGCAACGCGGCTGGGGCATTTTTGCGTAAGTCCTATTAAAATCACAATCCCAATCGTACATAGGTGTACACCGCCATCCCAAAGAAAATCGTTAGTAACATATTTCGTTTAACCAGAAAGAAACCACCTGCGGCGATGGCAGCGATTAATTTAGGGTTATCGAGCGCAAACGATAACTGGCCGTTGCTAAGCAACACATCCGGCACAATGATCGCTGCCAAGGCGCAGGCAGGCGCATAACGTAAGGCTTCTTGTACCCGTTTTGGCAAATTAATGTGATGCCCGACCAGCCAAAACGTACTGCGGGCAATAAAAGTCGCAACAGCCAATGCAAAAATAACCAGCCAGATTTCAAGGTCGCTCATCGTTTCTCCTCGTTGGTGGCAACAGATTGCGCGGCGGTCTTGGGCTGAATTTCAGTCTGAATTTCCGTCTTAGTGTCAGTCTTAGCATCAATCTTATGCATTGTTTCCAGCCACTCTTCCACCACCATGGCAGTGATCATCCCCACAATGACGGCGATCAGCAGTCCCAGCTTGTAAGGAAAATTAACGCTTACCAAGGCAACCACACTAGCCACGACCACACCTGCCAGGGCAGCCTTATTCATCACCAGCGGTAACATAATGCACAGGATTGCCAGCGTACCGGCAAAGCCCAATCCCCAGCTCATCGGCACCTGACTACCCAGTAAAATACCGATCAGCGACCCGATTTGCCATGCCGACCAGTTTGGCATGATCAGACCCTTTAGATAGGCGAGCTTGTTTTCAAGTGTCACCACTGATTGCTCAGACGATACTTCTTCCTGAACATCAGAATGGGGAAAGCGCAGCATAAAAAATGCCACCGACACGTCACCGGAAAAATAACCCAGATAAGCGCGCACCCGCAAAGGCAAGCGAGAGAAATGTGGTGCCAGAATCGCAGAAAAAATCACAAATCGCAGATTAACAACCAAGGCCGTGGCGAAAATAACCCAGATGGGTGCATGCACAGCGATCAAAGGCAAAGACGCGAGTTGCGCAGAACCGGCAAACACCAGCAGCGTCATGCCAATAGCTTGTGGCACGGTTAAACCCGCTTTGATCATGGCAACGCCCACCACCAAACCCCATGCACCAATCCCAAACAAACTTGGCACGCCGATTTTAAGTCCCTCGCGGAAGGCGTGTTGCTTAGATTGAAAACTCATGGAGGGCTTTGAAAAATCAGAAAAGGTACTTATTTTAACGACGATAGCCAATCAATGCTGACAGCAATCGCTAAATCACTTCCGCCATCGAAGGGGAAACTTCTAAAAACCGCAAGGCACAGACGCCGCAATCCGTTAAAATCATGGGACTTTGCATAGTTTGTATATTTAAAAGACTTGCATAAAATTGTCCCGGCAAGGCGCAGCGACAAAGGCAGTACTTTAGTACCCTAAGTAACTAAAACCCGTCGCTGCAACGCAGCTGGAGCATTTTTGTGTAAGTCTTACCTCAGGAGAATTTTATGTCTGCAACCACATCCCCAACTAAAACCCCAGCCGCTGTCGTCGAATTACAAGCCAAGGATTTACCTGCGCACTGCCCAAATCCGGCGATGCCCTTATGGTCCTCCCACCCACGGGTTTATCTGGATTTATCCCATGGTGGCTCAGCGACTTGCTCTTATTGCGGCACCCAATATAAATTAGCGCCGGGCACTGTTTTAAAAGCGCATTAATATGAAAATCAGGGAGTATAGGCATTGATAGCTCAATACTCCATAGAATGATTGAACAATATGATATTTTTTCCACATACCCCTATCCAGTATCATTTATCATCATCCTCGCCGACAACCTCAAACAGAATCCATCATGCCAGCTAAAAAGCAATTGAACGGAAGTGCCGACGAGATTGAAAGCGCCTTTTATGACGCAATCAGTCGCGCTGATCTGGATGCCTTGATGGCATTGTGGGCGGAGGATGAGGAAATCGTCTGCATCCATCCCGGTGGCCCCAGATTGATCGGGCATGCGGCAATACGCACATCTTGGGAAGCGATTTTTGAGCGCGGCAGCGTGCACATCCGTCCAGCCCAATTGCATGCCTCGCACAATATGCTGACAGCGGTACACAATATTATCGAGAACGTGCAGCAACATAATGATGTTGCACCGGACGTGCATATTTTAGCCACCAACGTGTATGTCAAAACCCCGCGTGGCTGGCGGATTACTGCACACCATGCCTCGGTTGCCTCGGGAAAAGCACCTTTAGATTTATTTAAAGCAAGCGTGCTGCATTAAAGGGAACATCAAATTTTTGTATCAGTCAGGCTAAACCTAAACACATGAAGTACAACGCTCCAAAATGGCTGCCGTCCGGCCACTTACAAACCATCTACCCTGCCCTGTACATCAACAAACCCAAAGTCGATTTCCGGCGCGAGCGCTGGGACACGCCTGATGGTGATTTTATCGATGTGGACTTTGTTGACGGTCAGGCCGGACAGCCGTTTGTCGTGCTGTTCCACGGCCTCGAAGGCTCTAGCGACAGCCACTACGCACGGGCGCTGATGGCACTGGTTAAAGAACGGGGCTGGTCCGGCGCGGTGCCGCATTTTCGCGGCTGCTCTGGCGAATTAAATCAAGCGCCACGCTTTTATCACTCTGGCGATGCGCAAGAAATTGCCTGGGTAATTCAACGTCTGCAAGCAGCCTATAGCACGCAACATCCCGGTGGTAAATTCTACGCCGCCGGTGTCTCGCTAGGCGGTAACGCCTTGCTGCGCTGGCTGGGTGAATCACCGGATCAGGCGGCAATTGTCGATGCTGCTGTGTCGATCTCAGCACCGTTGGATCTGGCGCAAGGCGGCGCGTCTTTATCCAGCGGTTTTAATATGCTGTACACGCGGATGTTTTTAAAAACACTGAAGCCAAAGTGTCTGAAAAAACTGGACCAGTTTCCAGGCTTATTCAATCGCAACGCGCTGCTTGCTGCCAAAAATTTATATGAATTCGATAACGTGGTCACCGCACCTTTGCATGGCTATCTGGATACCGACGACTACTGGAATCGCGCCAGCGCCAAACATGTATTGCCCGATATCCGTGTACCGACACTAGTGATGAATGCGCTGAATGACCCGTTTTTACCTGGTCACCATTTACCGCACAAGGCCTCGTCACATGTTACGCTAGACTACCCTAAACATGGTGGCCATGTCGGCTTTGCAGTGGGCAAACCACCTGGCAGTTTGCATTGGCTGCCAGAAAAAATATTGCATTTCTTTGAACGGGGTCGTTAGAATTTTGAAGGTAGCTCATGGATGACATCGTCAAAGCCGCATTACAAAAATGGCCGAATGTACCGCATTGCTTCGGCTGGCTGGCCTTGGATGCGCGTGGCCACTGGCGCATGCGGGATGAGCGCGCGCAAGCGCAGCATTTGCCAGGCGATAAGATCGTCAACGCTGCCTTGCTCGGTTTTATCAATCGTAATTATCAGCATGATGAGCAAGGTCGCTGGTATTTTCAAAACGGTCCGCAACGGGTCTATCTGGATCTGGAAGCAACGCCGTATATCGCCAGAGTAACGCCGCAAGGTTTGGTCTTGCACACCGGCGAGCCGCTGACTCATTTACAGCACGCCTATCTGAGTCAGCAAGGGACATTATTTTTGCTAGCGGCAGATCAGCTGCTGGCGCAAGTTGATGACAGAGATATGGCAAGCTGCCTGGAATGGATCAAACTGAACGGTCAACCAGTCAGTGATGAGTCGCTGATGACATGGCTGGATAGCGCTGGGAATGATCTTGCGTCGGCACATCCAACCGCGCTTGAACTGCAAGCACCAGGACAAGTTGCCGTGCCGATCAAGCGAGGGAGTTTGTCCGGCTTGATGGCAGAATTCCATTATGTCAGTTCGCCTGAGGCTGACTGAGAGCGATTGACAACGCTACTTTGTAGCGTAATTCAAGCCGATTCAACGGCCATTGATCAATTTCTCCATAAATATACTCCCTATATGTATATTTTAATCGTCCAAATAATCATTGGACAATACGGCATATTTTAAAAATTTTCCGGGGAGTATATTCAACACATTAGTCATTTCTCAGGTTTCACCCCAAAAAAAGCCATGCTATCTGGGTGCCAGACAATAAAATTGGCTACCTAAACTTTTTTACCCAAAGCCGCCAAAATCGCCTCTGCCCGCATCGGTAAATGCCGCATTCTGACGCCAACCGCCGCAAAAATTGCATTGCCAATCGCGGGAGCCACCACCGTTGTCGGTGGCTCGCCCATGCCAGTTGCGGTCTCTGTACTGCTGACAAATTCAAACTCCATCTCCGGGACATCTGCCATCCGCAGAGGCGTGTAAGAATTTAAATTCGTGTCCCGGACTTCACCATTCACAAAAGTCGTGCCCTCGTGTAATGCCATGCTCACACCCCACAAAGCGCCACCCTCTGCCTGTGCCAGCGCGCCATCTGGATGAATGATGGTGCCAGCGTCAATCACCATGACGAGTTTCTCCACCTTGACCATACCTGTTTTACGGTCTACTTTGACGCGTGCTACACACGCAGTCCAGGTTGGCATGTCGCGCTCTTGCCCAAAGGTGCTGGCGATGCCCAATCCGGTATCCGGCGGCATTGCCGATCCCCAGCCCGCTTTTTCGGCAGCACGTTTAAGTACATTGGCCAAGCGCGCTGCACCGCCAACGGCGTTCGGTGCGCTGCCCGCGTTGATCCCTTTGGCGTCCAGCATCGATAATCTGAATGTCAGCGGATCGGCCTTGATCAGCTGCGCTGCCTCGTCCATAAAACTCTCTACCGCCCAGTTAGTCCAGCCAGGTCCCACTGATCGCAACCAGCCCGGGCGAAACGTGCTGTTCGCCAGATCATTGGAAATCGCCCGTACCCGATGCGCCCCAACGGTATACCAATGATCAGCACCAGAGATAGAAAACGGATCGTAAGGTTTGCCATCTTTTCCCTTGGCTAAAAATGCGGGAATCATCACCTGTGTAGGCCAACCAGCGCAGGCATGATGCTCCATCGCTGTCACGGCATTATTCTCGCCAAACGCCATCCGCACATGCTGAATTGATGCCGAGCGGGGCGAATCAAAACGAGCATCATCAGCGCGGGTACAAAGCATTTTGACGGGACGCCCTATCGCTTTAGCAGCCAGCGCAGCAGGTACGGCGTAGTCGCCATTTAAGCGACGACCAAAGCCGCCGCCTAACAAATAGGTATGCAATATGACCGAGGTTTCGGCCACACCGAGTGCCTTAGCTAGAGTTGGAAGTATCAGCGATTGCCACTGGTTGCCGGTATGAATATGCCAGACGCCATCTTTAAATAGAGCGACCGCGTTGACCGGTTCTAACTGAAAATGCAGCACGGTACTGGTGGTGTAATCTTGCTCCAGCGTTTGCTTGGCTTTAGAAAAAGCATCTTCAACACCGCCATCAGCAACGACCAGCGTACCAACTGCTTTATCGGCAATCAGCTTAGTGCCATGCGCGATGATGTCGTCTTCTGATACGGTGGCAGCGGCACCGGCGCTCCATTTAATATTGACTAATTCTGCCGCGCGATTAGCAGCGCTAAAAGAATCAGCAAACACCATGACCCAGCCAGGCACCGTGTCTGACGGATCGTCTAATGCGATCGATTTGATATACCCTTTGATCGCTTTAGCGGCAGAATCATCTATCGATACGACCTTGGAGCCATTGCGTGTAGGCGGCAAACGCGGTCTGGCGTAGACCATGCCCTCGATCACAGCATCAATTCCGTACACTGCACTGCCATTGGTTTTGGCGGGGATATCGATTGCTTGCAATGTCAGATCAGCATGACCAATCAAGCGCCTTTGCTCGGGTGTTTTAAGGACGATGGCTTTGAGTTGCTCTGGTGAATATTTGCGACTGAGATTGCCTTTGCGAATGATGTCGGCATACGATATCGTCTTGCTACCGGCACGCACAACACCGTCGCGTGCTTCACAGGCATCTACTGACGCGCCCATGAGTTTAGCGCCCTCTTCGATCAGCGCAATTCTACCAGCGGCACCGGCACGGCTGAGTGCCTCAAAACTTTGCCAGACCGACCAGCTACCACCGGTGACCATGGTGCCCCATTTAGGATCGCTGTCTACATAATGTAAGCGGATGGCATCCCAGCTGACTTCCAATTCTTCGGCGACGATACGCGCTAATGCGGTACCGACATGCTGACCCATTTCTGCCTTAGCGATATTCACAGTGACCAGACCATCACGATCCATTTCAAACCAGATGGTGGGATCAAACATCGGCAGAATAGATTTTGTACCCGTTGTAGCCGCCAAGTCAGTATCAGCAAATGACATGTCAGCCCGCAAAAACGCCAGGGTAAATCCAGCGCCGGCGGCGGTGATCATAAAGCTGCGACGCTGCAGAGATATTTGCTGATTGTCTGCTTGCGCTTTATTGGACAGAGCCTTGGGTAACTTATTAAGCATGGGTCTGCTCCTGTTTTGTCTCTTGCACACTCGTACTTTGCGTACCTTCGGCAGCCAGCTTGATCGCTTTACGAATCCTCACATACGCCATGCAGCGGCATAAATTGCCACTCATTACTGCGTCAATATTGGCGTCGGTCGGGTGCGGATAGTCTTTTAATAAAGTCGCCGCCTGCATAATTTGTCCTGACTGGCAATAACCGCACTGCGGTGCCTGAGTCGCTATCCATGCGATTTGCAGCGGATGCTGACCGTCTGCACCGGAGCCGGCACTTCCACCCAAGCCCGCACCCAGCCCTTCTATCGTCGTGATCTGCGCATCCGTCACGGCGCTGACTGGTGTAATACAAGAGCGAATAGCGCGGCCATCCAGATGCACCGTGCAGGCGCCACACATGCCTATACCGCAACCAAACTTGGTCCCTTTTAAACCGATTTCATCCCGGATCACCCAGAGCAAAGGCGTCGCTGGATCAACATCGACGGTGACGGATTTACCATTGACGGTCAATTTATTCATGCTGGTCTCGTTCCACGAAATAGGTTCGTTGTAAAAGATGATTAAAAATTTAGTGACTAAAGTTGATAGAAAACTCGCTAAGCAACATTTATTCAGATTTTGAAGATTTACGTAGCTTTGCTACCGTCACATCTACCGCAGGCCAAGGCGCAAGTTCGGTGCGGCTACGGCGTAAATAGCTTGCAATTTGCGCGATATCGTCATCGCTCATAGTTGCGGCAAAACCTGGCATGACCAGACTGGGCTGCGCCTCACGCTTAGCGATGCCATGCAAAATTACCTGTATCAGATTGGTCGGCTCCGCCGCGGTCAATGCACTATTCAGACCAAGCTCTGGACGGATAGTGGCTGGTTTGCCGTTGCTGTTGGAGTGACATGAGGCACAGGCGGCAAGATATAAATTAGCTCCATGGTCATTGTATTGACCACCGACTTGCGACGACTTTGACATGATTTTTGCGAGCGTAGCTTCCGATTTGATCGTATCAAGACTAAGCAATTTAGACTGTTTGGCATCGGGAGCACTGCCATTCATGTCCGCAAAATAAATCGCCATCGCGCGGATGTCACTGTCCGGCGCTTTGGCCAGACCGTCATAAATAACCCCTGCCATCGGACCTGATGCAGTGCCGTGCAAAGCAGTCATGCCGCTGCGTAAGTAGGTATAAATCTCATCCTCAGTCCAGGGTAAAGGCGCGGTATTGGCAGCAGTTAAAGCAGGTGCAAACCATGCGTCAATATTGGCACCAAGGTAGGGTGAATTTTTTATCTCCGCACCCAACTTGTTGCGTGGCGTATGGCAGGCGGCGCAATGAGCAACGCCTTCAGACAAGTAGCGGCCACGATTCCAATCAACGCTTTTACCGACTTCAGTTTCGTAACTGGCTTTTTTAAAATACAACAGCTTCCAGCCAGCTTGCAGCGGGCGCCAGCTGAGAGGGAACGGCACGGTATTGGCAATGGCCGGAGCGACAACCGGCGGGCGGGTCATCAAATACGCATACAGCGCAGTCACGTCTTCATCCGTGATCGTGGTGAAATGGGTATAGGGGAAAGCGGGGAACAAATGCGCGCCATCAGCACGCACGCCTTCATGCATAGCACGCTTAAATGCCTCTTGCGACCAGCTACCAATCCCGGTAGCCGGGTCTGGCGTGATGTTACTGGAATAAATTGTGCCGAATGGTGTTGCCAGGCCGTAACCACCCGCAAATGCTTTGCCGCCTTTGGCCGTATGGCAAGACGCACAATTGCCTAGACCTGCCAGCACTGCACCTTTTTCTACTAACTGCGGAGAAAAACTGTTGGCTGCGGGAACCGGAGTAGCTGCCAGAGAAGGCCGCCAGAATGCGCCATAAACACATAAACCAGCGACAATCATGGTCGCTACCAGAGAAAGTAAAATTCGTCTTAGCAAGGCGGACTCCATTGATGTTGTGTTGAATTTGCGCTGGACTTACATTACATCTGCACTAAAACTTGATTACCTGCGCAGAGGCAATATGCGATGTCTCTATAGCCAGAAGAGCTGATGATAAGAGTGGCGTAGCTACATGTATGTCTGCTACCGAACACAAAAGGGCTTAAGTTAGGACTTATCGGAACTTCTAAAAATCCAGTCGCGTTGCGCTAAGGTATCGTTTTTTAAAAGTGCCCGGTAATAATGGTTGCCCCCATTGCTACGGGTTTTCACTTACTACTTTCTGACACACTGGGCAATAGTCGCTCAGCTATAATTGCCGCTTATCACTCTGGACAAGGATCTAGGGGAATGCGAAGCGTAATTCTTCGCAGAGCGTTGACATAAAAGCTCACTTATTGGCTGAGTTAATAGCTAATACAGTAGCAGAGTCAATCGCTAAAATAACAGTTGGCATACCGGTTTATCCTTTGCCAACAATAAAATAGTTTTACTCTTAAAGGGACAGCAAATGGAGACAGCAGCACCACGCCAATCGCAGCTCGGGATGGTTTTCCGCGTCACTAGCGGCAACTTTCTGGAGATGTTTGATTTCTTCCTGTTCGGCTTTTACGCCACCTATATTTCCAAGACTTTCTTCCCGGCGGCAGATGACTTCAGCTCGCTGATGTTTACCTTTATGACATTTGGCGCAGGATTTTTAATGCGTCCGCTAGGCGCGATCATTCTGGGCGCCTATGTCGATAGAATTGGTCGTCGCAAAGGTCTTATCACTACTCTCGCCATCATGGCGTCGGGTACGGTATTAATTGCCTTTGTACCGGGCTACGCCACCATCGGCATACTCGCACCGATCCTGGTCTTGATCGGTCGCTTGCTGCAAGGCTTTTCCGCTGGTGTAGAGCTGGGCGGCGTATCGGTCTATTTGTCCGAGATGGCAACGCCAGGACATAAGGGTTTTTATGTCAGTTGGCAATCCGCCAGTCAGCAAGTAGCAATTATCCTGGCAGCCGCGCTGGGCTATGGTTTAAACCATTGGCTGTCACCAACGGAAGTGGCTGATTGGGGATGGCGTATTCCATTTGCGATTGGCTGCATGATCGTACCGTTTATCTTTTTGATCCGTCGTTCTTTACAAGAGACGACAGAATTTCTGGCTCGTAAACATCGTCCGACGACAGCGCAGATTTTCCAATCCATGAAGAAAAACTGGGGCATCATCGTCGCAGGTATGATGCTGGTATCAATGACGACAGTATCGTTTTATCTGATCACGGTCTACACACCGACCTTTGGTAAAACTGTCCTGAAATTAACCACCAAAGATAGCCTGGTAGTGACTTTCTGTGTCGGTATTTCCAACTTCATCTGGCTGCCTATTATGGGCGCATTATCTGATCGGGTTGGTCGTCGTCCTCTACTAGTTTTCTTCACTGCATTAACTATCCTGACTGCCTATCCAACCATATATTGGCTGGTAGCTGCACCAAGTTTTGACCGTATGTTGATCGTTGAGTTGTGGCTCTCCTTCTTATATGCCAGTTATAACGGTGCAATGGTCGTGGCCTTAACCGAAGTGATGCCAGTTGATGTGCGTACCGTTGGCTTCTCGTTTGCTTATAGTTTAGCGACCGCCATTTTTGGTGGCTTTACACCCGCCATCGCCACTTGGGCGATTGAGGTCACTGGCGACAAAGCGGCACCAGGTTTGTGGATGACATTTGCTGCCATTTGCGGTTTAGTTGCTACACTTGTGCTATACCGCCGTAAGAGTGCGGCGACTGCATAAAGCTTCAACCATCTGCCAGCAAGGCTGGCGAAATGCAATATCCTTAAAAGCCGTTCAGCACATCACTGAGCGGCTTTTTTTCGTAACAAATATTAAGTTTTCTATTTTGAGAATTAAGTCATGCGATATGATTGCAAAAATATTCATTATAAATAATTAAAATCTTATGCAAAATATCGTCGATAACATTCTTAACTTCAACGCAGGTCGTGATTCCGAGCGCTTGACAATGAAGTATCACAATATGCGCCAAGATCCTTTTGTTTTTTTGCGTGGTACCTGCCATCTATTCTATGCACGGCTTCCTAAACATAAATTATTACAGCAAGCGCCTTTAACCTGGTGTTGCGGCGACCTGCATCTAGAAAATTTTGGTAGCTACAAAGGTGATAACCGGCTCGCTTATTTTGATATTAATGACTTCGACGAAGCTGCATTAGCACCGCTCACATGGGATTTAATTCGTGCCCTTACCAGCATTTTGATTGCAGCACCTACGCTCAGCGTAGCGACGAGCGATGCCACTGCGTTATGTAAGATATTTCTCGAGTCCTATCGTATAGCGCTCGCTAATGGCAAGAGCTATTGGGTGGAACGCGATAACACTAGTGGGATGGTGTACCAGCTACTAGATAGCGTAAAACATCGGCTACGTACTGATTTTTTAAACAAACGCAGTGTCCTAGTCGGTAAAAAACGGAAACTGATTATTGATAGCGTACACGCCCTAGCGCTAACACCCAAACAGCGTAAACGGATTCTTGAATGGATGGCCGCTTTTGCAGAAAAACAAACGGACAAAAAATTCTTTAAAGTGATTGATGTCGCCAAACGCATTGCTGGTACTGGCAGCTTGGGCGTAGACCGCTATATTCTGTTGGTACAAGGTAAAGGAAGTCCTGATAATAATTATTTACTCGACCTCAAACAAGCACTGCCTTCTTCATTGGTTCCCTGTTTAGGCGCACTGAGTAAATTACAACCAGTGTGGAAAAGTGACGCAGAGCGCACCGTTACATTACAGCGCCGTATGCAAGCTGTCTCTATGGCATTCCTACAGCCAGTAAATATCGGCAAGCAGTCCTATATCCTACGTGCCTTGCTACCGACAGAAGACCGGGTCGCGCTAGCTAAAGCTAAAACATCCATGCAGGAGATTCAAGACGTCATCAAGATCATGGGCGGGCTGGTGGCATCGGCACATTTGCGTAGTTCCGGCAGACAAGGCTCTGCTATTGCAGATGAATTAATTGCCTTTGGACAACAGAAAAAATGGAGTAAGCAAATGCTGACTCTGGCGCAAGGAGCAGCTGCGCAAGTCAATCAAGATTGGCAAACTTATTGCAAAGCGTATGATGCTGGTGATTTTGAGTGCTGATAATTAAAAGCAAGTACTAGATAAGCGCAGTAGCATATACTTCATCTGCCAGATTGCGTCAGGTAGGCTGTGGCTTCAGCTCTAAATTGGTCTGGAAGAAGCTCTCGGGAAGCGCCAAATACTGCTAGTTTTACTCAAATGAAACACTCACGCAAATGGTTATATCGGCATCTCTCTATATCGCGCGCCTGAACGTCAAAACGGGCGATATAGCATGTCGCATACTGAGTCCCTCCATATTCACCAATTCCCAGCCTTGCTGCCCCATGGAATTTAATTTATCCTCAACCACTTTCAAGTCAAATTGCCCCGTCCAAAAGCTACGTTTCGCATGTATTGAAACAATTTTGTATTCCCACGTAGTCATAATTCCCCTTGATAATTTCTTACTGTTTTAATTGACTAAGGTAAAAAATATTACTTCTCCATGTAAACGAAAGATAGTCACTTCTTTCTACGCCCAACCAAGTGAACCTATGCCTGGTCAGCAAATACGACAAGTTTCAAAAGCTGCTTGCCTACTGCCTCTGGCGGAAGCGACGGATTAAACGACAAAGCGAGCTCGATACCATTTCCTGCCGGGTGTGCAATTGCAGCTCTGACGATACTGTTTGATGAGTTCAGGCTCATGCAGGTCATCAGACGATACGAACTCTCGAAGAGCTTCACTGAACTTAAATTCGATGCCGAGGATACTGGCTACTCGGTTTTTATTGTCGCTCGA
The DNA here is from genome assembly GCF_040544445.1 of Undibacterium sp. GrIS 1.8. Lineage (NCBI taxonomy): Bacteria > Pseudomonadati > Pseudomonadota > Betaproteobacteria > Burkholderiales > Oxalobacteraceae > Undibacterium > Undibacterium sp. GrIS 1.8. The sequence continues at coordinate 90,317 of NZ_JBEONQ010000009.1, forward strand.
TATATTGAACGAATCTTGGAAATTCACTCTTTGCGTCTAGCTCAAGCTACCACTCAATAATAAGCACTCATCATTGAGCTGGCGAATTTGATTTTAAATTTATTCTTCGTGACGCGTGATTGCCGCTTTTTCTTCCACACTTTTATCCAGCCATTTTTGATGCAACATTCTTTCTAATGGGCGGCCGATCAAAAATAGCATCAACACAATAATCATCGCTACACCAGCAATTTGCCATGATCCCATGCCGCATACAATTCCCAGTGCGGCAGTCACCCAAATAGATGCAGCAGTCGTCAGTCCGCGAACTCTATCATTTCCTGCTTCATGAATGATCACGCCAGCGCCCAAAAAACCGACACCAGTAATTACACCCTGAATCACGCGGCTCACCGCGGATGGATCGTATTTTCCTTGCGAGAGCGAAAAATCCATACTCGCCATGGTTAATAGCGATGCACCTAGCGCCACCAGACCTAGTGTTTTAATCCCGGTTGGCTTGCCATGTAAATTGCGATCTAGCCCGATGATGCAACCGACAAGCACAGCAGATAAGAGTCGAAATGTGATTTCACGATAATCAATCATAGAAATTTTTATTGTTAGAGTTAAGGGATGTAAAGCTTAACAGGATGCAGCGGGGTTGTGAGACATACTGCCGCTGTCGGTAGATAAAAATCAGGCGCATCAGACTGATGCGCTTCGAAGCATTCTAAAATAAAGACAATCCTGTTTTTTTGAACTACTTTATGACTGACAAAACTAAACATAAATCGCCAGACAACCATCTTTTATCAGCTTGGAATCAATTTTAGATTTGACCCAATACGCTTTGCTGCCGGTGCCTGATTCGTATTTTTATGTGTCACAAACACACTGACCACTGCAGTTAAATGCTGCGCCTGCTCTTGCAAGGATTCGGTCGCTGCCGCTGCTTGTTCGACTAGAGCTGCATTCTGTTGGGTGACATTATCCATCTGACTAATCGCCTGACTGATTTGCTCGATCTCGGTATTTTGCTCATGATTGGTCGAGTTGATTGTGATCAAAACATCGCTGACGCGTTTAACGCTCTCGACTACTTCTACCATCGTATTACCCGCCTGATTTACCAGCACAGCGCCCGCCTCTACCTTGCTGACAGAATCGTTAATCAAGGTTTTAATTTCTTTGGCAGCACTGGCAGAACGCTGCGCCAGATTGCGTACCTCGGATGCGACCACCGCAAAGCCGCGTCCTTGCTCACCAGCTCTGGCAGCCTCTACTGCGGCATTTAAAGCGAGGATATTGGTTTGAAAAGCGATGCCATCAATGACGCCGATAATATCCACAATCTTTTTGGAAGATTCGTTAATCGACGCCATCATCTCGATCACCTGGCTGACTACTGATCCACCTTTGGAGGCGACTTCAGACGCGACAATTGCCATGCGACTAGCTTCACTCGCATTGCCGGCATTTTGCCGGACATTGTAAGTGAGCTCCTCCATAGAAGATGCTGTCTCTTCTACCGATCCGGCCTGTGCCTCTGTTCGTGCAGATAAATCCAGATTACCGGTAGCGATTTCTGAGGATGCCTCATGAATGGCATCAGTACCACCGCGTACCTCGTTGACGATATTCGACAGACTCTGGTTCATTTCTTTGAGGGACTTCATTAATAGACCAATTTCGTCCGTACCGTTGACGGTGATTTTTGAAGTGAGATCACCCGATGCTGCGGTTTGCGCCATATTGACTGCCTGGAGCAGTGGTCTGGTGATGCCACGTATTAGCCAATAGGTAATCGTGCCGCCCAACACCAAGGCGAGCAAAATACCACTCCAGAGTAAGCGGGAAGAAAACTGATAACGTGCCTGAGCATCTTTTTCTGATTCTGCGACCAGGCTATCCGCCTTCGCCAAAATAAAATCTACGATGCCATCAATTTTTTGGGTTGGCGGTCTGTCCATACCATTGACCAAGGTATCGACGATATGCGCACTATTTTGATCGGCCTGATCGTATTTTTTAAGTGCATCAAGGTATTTCCCCTGAAGTTCCTGGTGCGTAGTCAGCGCCTCATCCACCATCTTGGTATCTAAATCGAGTTGAGAGAATAGCTTCTTCAATTGCTGAAGATTAGTTTGCGTCACTTCACTTTGCTTTACAAAAGCTTCGGAATATTTGGTGAAGTTGGCGGGATCATTGCCGCGTAGTAGCAGATTTTTCCATTCTTGCACTTGCTTCTTAAATTCGACCTGAGCTTTTCTGGCGGTATTCACGGTTTGCGTCAGCACATTGTCTCTGTGCATGTTCGCAATATTGGTCGTACTGCTAAGGCTCAGTGCGCTTTGACCACCGATACCAATACTCACCACCGCCAAAAGAAGAATGCCAGACAAGGCACCCAACTTCACTCCGATTTTAATATTAGCTAGCTTCATTTGATTTCCTCTTTGCAAGAAAGAACATCGAACTACTTAAGTCAGGACTGATGCAAACTAGCATACAGCATGCCACGAAGCATCATATTTGAAGTCCGAATATATTTATCAAGCAGTTTGGCTTGTGCAATTGTTGCCGCACGGAAAATACAATTGTGACTGAATTCAGAACCGAAAATTTAAGCAAAAGTTGTTCTTGGAAAATAGCACTCTTTTGCAGAAAGTACATGGACGTAAGCCGCTACAGATTTGCATAAATGCACGGGGCGGCCATTCAGGAAGATAGGTAAACAGGGGGTTGCAACGAGAAATCAGACTTTGCCATCAATATACTCGACATGAGTATATTTAGATTGTCCATATAATCATTGGACAGTCAGGCATATTTAAGAAAAATAATGGGGAGTATATTTAACCGATATTTTCTATCAGGTGCGCCAACGGCGCACCAAAGGTACTATCGGAGCGGCGGGACAATTGCCTCGGCAGACATAACGACAGGCTGTGCATCAGGATGTTTTGCTAAAAACCGGCGGATATTTAAGGCGTCTAAAAAGCGGGAAGAACTGGCTCTGGCGTTCAGCAACACTAAGGTCGCCTTTTTACCGGCAAGCTTAAATCGCATGATCAGGCAATTGCCTGCCTCATTAGTAAAGCCGGTTTTAGACAAGAGAATATCCCAGCCTTTGCTGCCAACCAGACGATTGGTATTGTGGAAATTGACGTTACGTCCGTTGATTTTGATCAAATCAGATTGGTCTGTCGTGATATCGGCAATCTCTGGGTAACGGGAAGCGGCTACTGCCATTTTGATCAAATCTGCGGCAGTAGAGGTATTGCCCGGCGAGAGTCCTGTAGGCTCATTAATCACCGTGTTGGTCATGCCTAAGACTTTAATTTTTGCTTTGACCGCCGCGGCAAACGCAGTAGTGCCGCCAGGATAAGTGCGGGCAAGCGATGCGGCGGCACGATTGTCGGACGACATCAGCGCCAGTTGCAAGACATCGCTTCTGGCAAGCTTGGCACCGACGGGTACATGAGAAGAACTGTGTTTAAGCATATCGACATCGGCAAGTTCTATGGAGATTTTCTCATCCATATTGGGCTTACTATCCAGCACGACCATTGCCGTCATTAGCTTGGTTAAAGAGGCAATCGGGACGATATCTTTGGAATTTTTTTCTAGCAAAATCCGGCCAGTGCCATCCTCCACCACGATCGCATGTTGCGAGCCAAATGGCAGTGTGCTGGCGTCTTTGCTATGGGAGTTCGCAGCGTTTGCAAAGCTAGCTAAGCTGGTGAACTGTACGGAGAAGAGAAATACGAGTGAGGAAATGACGCGCAGCGAAATCAAATTATTCATTTAGGAGATTGTCATCTGAAGAATTACATCTGAAAATTACTAAAGCTCTGGTCAGAGCCTAACCGGAAAACCTTTGTGAGATTTTCCGGTTAGTTTAATGCAGAAAGAGTTGTAAATTCAACTGTCGAACGTAGTGTTACAAATCACCAACTACTCACGACTTATTTTGCAGTGTAGACAATATCAGCACGGCGATTTTCTGCCCAGGATGCCTCATCATTGCCAGTCGCTTTAGGCTTTTCTTTACCGTAGGATACTGCTTCCATTTGGGCTTCTGGCGTTCCCAGCAACGCCATCGCTTTGCGAACTGCCTCTGCACGTTTTTGTCCCAATGCGAGGTTGTATTCGCTGCCGCCGCGCTCATCGGTATTTCCCTGGATCAGAATTTTCCGGGTTTTACTGCTCGCAACATACTTGGAGTGTGCATCAACCACGCCGCTAAATTCTGGCTTGACTGTGTATTTATCAAAATCAAAATAGACGCTGCGTTTCGACAAAATATTGTTTGGATCGTTTAAAGGATCGACTGTCGGTGCGACGACCGTTGCTACGGTGCGCGTGTCTGGAGCGGTTGGTTTTGGTGTTGCGGCAACGGGTTCTGCAGGTTTGTCAGCGACTTTGACTGGTGAGCTGCACGCTGCTAAAAGAACAGCACCAGAGACGATAGTGGTGAAGGTGGCAATAGCGCGCATGTAAATTTCCTCTGAAAGTCAGTTTGAATTAGTAGTGTTTGGATGAATTTAAAGTTTGAATACCTTGCTCAAGCGCTGATCTTTTGCGCTGTTGAACAACCGGTATCATCTTTAAAGACCGCCAATGATCCAATAAAAGACTTAGGCGAAACTTAAATGCAGGCGATTTTTTAAAAAAAGATTGATGATACGACGAGCAATCTCAGTCAGGCAATGCGGGAAAGTCGATCTGCACAGACAAACCACCAAGCTTAGAATCTGCCAAGCTGATCGTCGCTTTATGTCGGTCTACAATCGTTTTAGCAATCGCTAATCCTAATCCGCTACCGCTGGGTGAGGTACCAGGCACACGATAAAATCGATCAAAGATTCTAGTACGTTCTTCCGGTCGGATACCGCTGCCAGAGTCCTGGATAGTCAGTGTGACTTTATTCGCCGTGGCTAGGATATCAAGTTGTACTTGTCCAGATTCAGGAATATAGCGGATAGCATTATCCAGTAGATTACAAATCATAATGCGCAGGCTATCGGCATTGCCCCAAATATCAATATCCGGTTCTGAGTTTGATCCAGAATCCACTAGCGTGTTGCTATGCAATTGGATATGGCGAGACAACGCGAATGGGCCGAGGTCTGAGATCGCCTGCTCAACGCAAGAAGTCAATGCAATCCTGCTCAACTCGCCATTCTGAGAAGACGGATCTTGCCTTGCTAGCGCCAGCAATTGCTCCACCAATCGGGAGGCGCGATCGACGCCGCCCAGTAAGCGCCCCACTGCTTGCGAAATCGCAATATCGTCTTTTGAACGTGACAGAGTTTGTACTTGCAAGCGCAGCGCCGTGATAGGCGAACGCAATTCATGCGCGGCATCTGCCACAAATCGCTGCTGCGATTGCAATGCCTGTAGCATGCGCGCCAGCAAAGAATTTAGTTCGGTTACTAGCAGAGATACTTCTTCTGGCACCCCGGTATCGGATACCGGCTCTATCGAATCGGCATTTCGGTTAGCCAACTCTAATCCGATCCGGTTCAGCGGCGCGAGTGCCGCGGTCACCAACCACCAAGCCGCGACAAACAATAACAGCGATACCGGAATAATCGGCCACAGCGAGCTGGTGACCAAGGACAAAGCGCGGTTGCGGCGTGCATCAATTTTTTGGGCAATTTGGACGACATGATTATCTGCTCGTGCCGCATAAATCCGCTACTCACCATTTTCCAGTGTGACGGTGGAATAGCCCAGCGGCGCTTGCTTTGGCAAAAAACGATAGGTGTGCGATTGATAGACACGCACGCCTTTATCGGACCAGACTTGTACGACAAAATCAAAACTATTACTTTCGATCCCGGGCATCGTATGCCACTGCGCCTCATCAAAATCTCTGTCTTGCAAGGCCAGCGCCATTTGCTGCATGTGGTAATCAAATAGTTTGTTCGCCTGCCGCATCGCCGCCTGAAATGACGTCGCAAATTGTAGCGCGGCAGCCAAAAAAATCGCAACGCCAAATAACAAAATCAGACGTACCCTTAATGATCGAAAAGTACTAAATGACTGAAACGAGCGGAATACGGACGACAAACGCGTCACTTTGACGGTGTTGATCGGCGTCATTGGCTTTTCTCCAGCATATAGCCGACACCACGCACGTTGACGATAAATTTTTGACCGAGCTTTTTACGCAGACCATGGATATACACTTCCACCGCGTTACTTTCTACCTCGCCCGACCAGCCAAACAAACGTTCTTCCAACTGACCACGGGATAAAATCGCACCGGGTCTGGTGATCAGCGCATCAAGAATAGCCCACTCCCGCGAAGACAAAATCACTTGTCCCTGGCTATTGCTAACCTCTTTGGTAATCGCATTGATCAGCACATCGCCATGTTGGTAAAGAGGTTCAACCCGTCCGCGGGCACGGCGCACCAGCGCATGTAAGCGTGCGATCAGCTCATCCAGATCAAACGGCTTGACCAGATAATCATCGGCACCGTTATGCAAACCTAACACACGCTGCGGGACGGTATCTCGTGCTGTCATCACCAGCACGGGGATCGCATCTCCGCGGGAACGCAGTTGACGCAAAATGTCCATGCCATCACGTGAGGGCAAACTCAGATCGAGTAGCAAGGCATCGTAGGCGTGCTGATGTAAGGCGTTTTCTGCGGCGGCACCATCGGTCAGCCAATCCACCAAAATCGCCTCACCTTCCATCGCGATCTGGATATTTTCGCCAATCATAGGATCGTCTTCGACTAACAGAACTTTCATATTTTCTTAAAATGTTTGCGGCAGATTAGGCAGCTAGTCAGATTGCTAGCAATGTGCGGATTGTAAGCGAATCGCAAAGACGAACGATGCATCGTCATTTTTTTTCATGCCATTGTCGAACTGCGTCTTTCGATTACCCCATCCCGTTGCTAGCTTGCGACTCATCGTTTGGCGAACAACGATGAGCATGCCAACCAATTACAAAAAAACAACAACATCCAAGACAATTGGCAAGAACGGCAAGCTAAGCCGAACGCCATCCGGCGAACAGTCTCATCGCCATCACGGATTCGATCAAAGGGAGCACTATTTCGTATACTCCCCCTAATTTTCATAAAAAAATGCTCATTGTCCAATTAATATATGGATAATTTAAAATACTCCTATGCAGTATTAATTAATAGAATCTGGCAACGCGTTAATTTGCATGCATCTTTGTTCCTCAATTCTTCCCTGCCAGCATCAACTTCATTTACGCGAGAGCATTCAAAGCTTGCTCCGAAGAACATCATTTTGTTCGATGAATCAATACATTAAAAGACGCTTGATAAACTCTTTTAGTTGCAACATATTTAACAAATTAAATGACTCAGTGAAGCATCGCTGGGATTTAAGGGTGGCAATTCTGGTTCCATGTGTTGTGGTTTGTGTCCTCCCGTTTTGGTTTCAACACACCTAAGCAGACTCATTTTTTCAATTGTTCTTTTCAATTTTTTGAGGAAAACGCATGAACACAGTGGAAAACTCCCCCTCCTTTAAACGACGCACGCTGCTGAGCGCCGCGGTCAGTCTGTTATTTGTCTCGGGCAAAACATTCGCTGCCGATAGCAGTGCGGGCAAAGCCATGCTGGCGATGGCACCGATTGCAAAAAAAGAACCGGTCACCGATACCTATTGGGGCATGCAAATTGTTGATCCCTACCGCTGGATGGAACAAAAACCTGCAAGCACTGAATGGACTACCTGGCTTAAAGAGCAAAATAATTACACCCGAGTCGCATTAGAAGCCTTGCCAGCCAAAGCCTCATTCATGAAGTCGCTAGAGACCTATACCAAAGCAGTGGACACGCTGGGCTTTATACAATCCGCCGGCGATAAATTATTTGTCTCGAAGCGGGTTATAGGATCGCAAGTAATCGCGCTGTTTGTCAGAGATGGCGGAGGCAAAGAGCGTTTGCTCTTTGATCCCTCCGTCGGTGTAGAAGCCGGAAAACCCACGCGTACTATGGATTATGCGATGCCCTCGCCAAGCGGCGATTATGTGGCGTATGGCGTCTCTGAGGGTGGCTCAGAAATAACCACCAGCTATATACTCAACGTCAGTACGGGCGACACCACAGAAGTGAGCCGCATCTTTTCACGCGGGACTGGCTGGACTGCCGATAGCAAGGGATTTTTCTATTACCGTCTGAGAGCTGATGCAGTTCCCGGTACGCTAGAATTTGGCAAAGGCGGCAGTTGCTGGCTGCATCGTATCGATCAAGCAGGCAAACAAGCAGGCAAGGATGTTGAATTATTCCGTAGCGGCGAAGGGCCAGATTTTGAAGAAATTGAAGATGACCAGCCGCATCTGGCAAGTGCACCACATAGCAAATGGGTTCTGGCTAGCCATGTTTGTAACGGCAATGAAATCGCCTCGCTCTACGTGTGCCGCTACGATGATTTGTTGAAGGGGTCACCAGCATGGCGCAAAGTCGCCAACCGCAAAGATGGCGTACTACAAGCCAAACTTGTTGGCGACGATATCTATGTTCTCGCCAACGGACGGGCTGATCGCGGTGAGATGTATAAACTCTCCGCCCAAAACGGCAAGATCGACGCTAGTACCAAAGTGATCAGCCAAGGCAGCTTCGTCATCAACGAATTTGTCACTGCAAAAGATGGCGTCTATGTCCGCACCTTTGAACATGGTGTCAGTGGATTGATGCGACTCTCCGCCAAGGGCAAACTCGATAAAATCAACATGCCGATGCAAGGTTCGGTATGGAGTCTGGCGACTAATCCTGACCATACCGGTCTCTGGTATCTGATCGATGATTTGACAACGCCAGCAACGTCCTATCATCTGGATGGAAAGATGCTCACATCTACCATTGTAGAACTGGTCAAAGCGCCGCCCTACAGCACCAAGAATTTTCTCACCACCCGCACCTCGGTCAGCGTCAGAGATGGCACAAAAGTACCGGTAGAGATTTTGTCGCGCAAAGATACGCAACGCGATAGTCACCGGCCTGTGCTGTTGATCGCCTATGGTTCTTACGGCTCTATTCTGGATCCTGGCTATAACAGTTCAATACTGTCTTTATTAGATGCTGGCGGGCTCGTCGTATATGCCCATGTGCGCGGCGGTGGCGAGCTTGGTGATGACTGGCATCGTGCCGGACAAAAAGCGACCAAGCCTAATACCTGGCGGGATGCGATTGATGTCGCAGAATTTTTGATCAAAGAGAAATGGACCTCGATAAAACAGGTCGCGCTGTGGGGCACCTCAGCTGGTGGGATCATGGTGGGACGAGCAATGACGGAACGACCTGATCTCTTTGGCGCTGCCATCGGAGAAGTTGGCGCATTCAATACCTTACGGTTTGAACTGACCTCCAATGGTCCGGGCAATGATGCCGAGTTTGGCACCGTAAAAAAAGAAGACGAGTTCCACGCGCTACTAGCGATGGATTCGTATCATGCGGTGCGCGATGGGGTCAAATATCCAGCCACCTTATTACTCACAGGCGCAAATGATTTACGCGTCGAGCCATGGCAAATCGGTAAATTTGCAGCACGCTTGCAAGAAGCCAACGCAGCGAGCACACCGATCTTGCTGCGAGTAGATTACGACTCTGGCCACTTCGCCACCAACCGTAAATATGCAATGGAAAAGTATGCGGATATTTTTAGTTTCGTTTTGAATTATTGCAATACTACCGGCGCCAGAAGCTGACCTCACCAACAATGATAGTAAGCCAAAATCAAAAGCCCACGCATCTGTTGACAGACGCCTGGGCTTTTGTGTTTGACGCAAAAAGAACTTATAACTTAGCGATGGATACCTCGGTCGCCTTCACCAGCGCGACCACTTCCGTGCCGATGACCAGGCCCAAATCTTTGATTGAGCGGGTGGTGATGACAGAAGTCACAATCCCTGCCGGGGTTTCCACATCGACTTCTGAGACCACGGACCCTTCGATAATCGCCTTGATTTTGCCGCGAAATTGATTACGTACATTGATTGCCTGAATACTCATCATAACTCCTATGAAGATGAATAAGAGGATACTCCCCCGTTAAATTATAAAAATCACCCGATTGTCCAGATAATACCTGGACAATTTAAAATACCTACTACCAGTATCTAAATCGCCCAAGTCACCTGACTGACTGTGCGCAGTAAAGAAACATCACCTGCTGTGTTGTCCGGCTCCCCATCTAATACAGATGCAGGATGACGTAAAACCCGTTTTAAAATCCGCTCTTCTAATTCGGCAAAAGCTGGATTACCGCGTGCCCGTGGCCTGGCAAAACTCACCCGTTCATCCAAGGTGATCTGACCGTCTTCAATCAAAATCACCCGATCAGCCAAGGCGATCGCCTCTTGCACATCATGCGTGACCAGCAAAGCGGTAAAGCCACGCTGCAACCATAATTCTTCAATCAGACTTTGCATCTCGATGCGGGTTAATGCGTCCAGCGCGCCTAAGGGTTCGTCCAACAGCAACAACTCTGGCTCGTGTACCAAGGCGCGTGCTAAGGCAACGCGCTGACGCTGACCGCCAGACAACACGGATGGCCATTCTGTCGCACGTTCCGACAATGCGACTTTTTCCAGCGCATTTTTTGCGGCTAGCGCACCCTTGCTTTTTTCCAGACCCAGCGCTACGTTGCTGAGTACATTTTTCCACGGCAGCAGGCGGGAATCTTGAAACATCACGCGGGTCTCTGGCTTTTTTTGCCCCTGATTAAAACTGATCTCACCGCCGTCTGTCTTTTCTAAACCCGCAATCAGGCGCAACAAAGTGCTCTTGCCACAACCACTGCGACCAATCACGGCGACAAATTCTCCCGCTTTTACATCTAGGTTCAGCGCTTTTAATACTTGTCTTTCGCCATACACTTTTTTAATACCGCGCAGTTGTATTGCCGCGCCTTTGGCTTGAGCTTCTTGCAGCTCCGGTGTGCCGGATGGATCTGACAATAGTTTTTCATCAGGCCATTGCGCAGCGGCAGCGTTGCTCCAGTCTCTATCCAGTTCCTCCTTGAGTTCCTTCTTCAACGCGCTAATATTGTGGACACTATTCGTAACCAAGTTCTTGCTTGTAGGAGCTGTATTACTCAAACCCGCATGCTCTGGCGACGTATTTTCTGGGGTATAGCCAGGAATTAATGCGTAGCGATTCATCATGTTTTCCTTTGATAACCGGGATGCCAGCGCAACCAATGATGTTCTAAGGCGCGGGACAACACATCTGCCAGCTTACCCAGCAAGGCATATAAAAGTATCCCGACCAGTACCACATCTGTTTGTAAAAATTCACGTGCATTCATGGTCATATAACCTATCCCAGCTTGCGCAGAAATAGTTTCTGCCACGATTAATAAGACCCATACCAGACCGAGTGAAAACCGTACCCCAACCAAAATGGAGGGCAGCGCACCCGGCAGAATCACATCACGATACAGCGGCCAGCCAGACAGGCCGTAGCTTTGCGCCATCTCGATCAAACCTTTATCAACCGAGCGTATGCCGTGAAAAGTATTTAAATAAATCGGAAAGAACACGCCGATCGATACTAAAAATAACTTGGCGCTTTCTTCTATCCCAAACCATAAAATCACTAGCGGAATCAAGGCCAGTGCTGGGATATTGCGTATCATTTGTAAAGTCGTATCCAGCAAAGTCTCAGCAATTTTAAAGCTGCCTGTCAGCAAACCCAGCAATAAACCCAGACCACCTCCGATGATAAATCCAGAAGTTGCACGCCACAAACTGGTCTTGGTATGCAGCCACAAATCACCAGAAATCGCCAGCGTCCAAAAGGCTTTTGCAACTGCCCAAGGCTCAGGCAAAATCCGGCTGGATAACCAGCCAACCTGCGCCGCAAATTGCCAGAGGCCGATCAAGAACACGGGCACTGCCCAAGGTAATAATGAACCCAAGGACGAAGCGGCAACTGCTTTCATATACTTACTTAGTTGCAAACCCAATCCACTGCCTGCCAAGGCATTATTGGTCTGTGCTTGCAGAGGTAGCCGAGATTGCCTGCTACTGGCAAAAACGATCTGATCTGACGCTTCGGTGATGAAGGGCTCCATAGTTTCTCTCTAACATCTATCTAACTTTGCGAGACTTTGGGCTCAATACTATTGGCAATAATCTCGCCAAAAGGCCCGGTCAACGTACTGATTTCCGCAGTCGGCGCTTTACCAATCAGTGGGAATACCAACTCGGCAAAACGGTAAGATTCTTCCAAATGCGGATACCCAGACAGGATGAAGGTATCAATCCCTAAATCGGCGTATTCCTGCATGCGGGCTGCAACCGTTTCTGAGTCGCCCACCAATGCGGTGCCGGCTCCACCGCGTACCAGACCCACGCCTGCCCACAAGTTAGGGGAGACTTCCAGCTTGTCTCGCTTACCGCCGTGCAAGGCAGTCATGCGCTGCTGACCGACCGAATCCATTTTGGCAAAAGCGGCCTGCGCGCGGGCAATTACCGCATCATCTACATGACTGATCAATTCTTCTGCGGCTTTCCATGCGGCGTCATTGGTCTCGCGCACAATCACATGCAAGCGGATACCAAAGCGCAAAGTACGGCCATATTTGGCGGCGCGTGCACGCATGTCCCTGATTTTTTCGGCGACGGCTGCCGGTGGTTCACCCCAGGTCAGATATACATCGACCTGCTCGGCTGCCAGCTCGTGCGCGGCCTCAGACGAGCCACCGAAGTACAGCGGCGGATAAGGTTTTTGCACCGGCGGATACAAGGTTTTTGCACCTTTGACCTTAATATGTTTTCCATCAAAATCAAAACCGCCGCTAGCACCGTCTGCGCCCTCGCCCGCTAAAGAGCCGCGCCAGACCCGCAAAAACTCGTCAGTGATTTCATAACGCTCAGAGTGATCTGCCCACAAGCCATCGGCCTCTAATTCGCCCTGATCACCGCCAGTTACTACGTTGATCAGCAAGCGTCCATTTGATAAACGATCAAAGGTGGATGCCATACGGACTGATAAGCCAGGGGAACTCAGACCGGGACGGATCGCTACTAAAAATTTAAGATTTTTTGTCGCGCCAATTAAGCTGGAAGCGACTACCCAGGCGTCTTCGCAAGAACGTCCTGTCGGTAACAAAACACCGTCATAACCCTGCGTATCGGCAGCAACCGCAATCTGACGCAGATAGTCATAATTGATCTGGCGTGCACCTTTGGCCGTACCTAAATAACGGCTATCGCCATGAGTGGGAATAAACCAAAATACATTAAAGCTCATGATAAATCCTTGAAAATATTGACGACTTCATTAACGAATTTTTAGTATGAAAATCTGAGTGCGACATTGTTAATCTTGATTGAGCTGATATGGATTACTTCGTGCCAGGTGACAACCAGACGACATCTTTAATGCTGATCTTTTTAGGAATCAACTTCAGATCAAAAAAGACGTCTGCAATACTTTGTTGTTCTTTAATGACTTGCTCTGAAATCGGCTTGACGCCAAAACTAAAACGCTTGGTCGCCAGATCAACAATAGAAGCGTCTAAACCCAATTGTGCCGTCAGTACGGCAGTGACTTCTTTCAGATTTTTACTGCCCCACTCATCGACTTTAGCAATTTCTTCTAGGACGATACGTAAAATATCAGGATGCTTTTGCGCGTACGGACGGGCGGCTAAATAAAATTGGTGATTGCTGACGATACCTTTGCCATCGACCAAAATACGGGCATCCAATTGCTTTTGCGCCGCAGCTAAAAATGGGTCCCATATCACCCAGGCATCGACGCTGCCACGCTCAAAGGCAGCGCGGGCATCGGCTGGTGCCAGGTAAATCACTTCAATATCTTTGTAGGCAATACCAGCTTTCTCCAGCACTTTGACCAGCAGATAATGCACATTGGAACCTTTGTTCAATACGATCTTTTTCCCCTTGAGATCGGCTGCGGTTTTTAATGGAGAATTTTTCGGTACGATCACGGCTTCGCTACCTGGCGCTGGCGGTTCGTTACCGACATACAGCAAATCAGCTCCCGCAGCCTGAGCAAAAATCGGTGGCGCTTCGCCCACGGTACCAAAATCAATACTGCCGACATTCAAACCTTCCAGCAATTGCGGTCCTGCCGGAAATTCAGTCCATTTAACGTCGATACCTTGTGCCGCCAAACGGGTATCCAATGCGCCCGTCCCTTTTAACAAGGTCAACGTGCCGTATTTTTGATAACCGATACGTAATACCGTTTTCGCCTGAGCCGAAGCCAATGAGGGAAATACGCTGAATGAACCGCCAACCATGACGCCAGCAATTGCTGCTGATAACGCCGTCAGGGAACGACGTTTTACCTGCTGCCCACCGGATAATACTGAGATTACTGACAACTGCTGATGCTGATTTTTTTGATCTTTACTCATGATATTTTCTAGTTTGTCTGGGTTGAGATGTAATGATCCCTGCCGCAGTATCTATAGCGGCATAGGTAACATCTAAATAACTACAACATGAATCAAGTGGCGCGCTAAGAACGATGCTTAGCCATCAAAAACTAAGCCGTACAGGACACCTTTTCTGCTGCATGACTGCGATTGAGATCAGCGGTATGAGTTACAACTTCGGTAGTTGCAACTGCGGTAGTTGCGACAGGCGCTAATGGCAAAGCCGTGGCAGATTTCAGGCGATTGAATTCACTTAATGCCAATCCCTCATTCAATTGATGTATGCCAATATGCAGACGTTTTTCGATAGCAGGATCGAGTCTTAAACCGTCTTGCTCGGACCATACAATCTGAGCATCTGTGGCATAAACGCTGGGCAGAATATGCTTGGCATCTAGGGCTGCCAGTACCGGACGCAAGGCATAATCGAGTGCCAGCATATGTGACTGGCAACCACCGGTCGCGATGGGCAAGACCAGCTTATCTTTTAACCCGTCTTGTGGCAGCATATCTAAAAATAATTTCAGTAAACCGCTGTAGGCGGCTTTATAAACTGGCGTTGCCACGACGACGGCATCTGCCTCTGCAATCTGCTGACGAATCGCTGCCAGTTCAGAATTTTTAAAATCTGCATGCAGCAAAGCCTGCGCAGGTAAATCACGCAATGAAATATGAATCACATGATGACCAAGCTCACTCAACTTATCGCCGACAAAATGCAATAGGCGACTGGAACGTGAAGGTGTAGATGGGCTGCCTGAGAGTAATAAAATGGTCATGATGAAATGCTCTTTTTCAGTCTGCTGATGTGAATTTGGAACAGACGAAAAATGATCGA
This sequence comes from Undibacterium sp. GrIS 1.8, assembly GCF_040544445.1. NCBI lineage: Bacteria > Pseudomonadati > Pseudomonadota > Betaproteobacteria > Burkholderiales > Oxalobacteraceae > Undibacterium > Undibacterium sp. GrIS 1.8. Next base: position 105,551 of record NZ_JBEONQ010000009.1, read on the forward strand.
ACCGGATAAAAATCTATCGCTACGTTGGCTATCATTTTGCGTCAATTCAACGTAATTACTTTTTACTCGGTTGATAGATCTGGTCGAATATACCGCCATCAGCAAAGTGTGTTTTTTGTGCTTTAGTCCATCCACCAAAAGTGTCATCAATATTGAACAACTTGATCTTGGCAAAATTGCTGGCATATCTTTGTGCTGCTTTTTCTGATGTTGGACGGTAGTAGTTTTTAGCAATAATTTCTTGTGCTTCTTCCGTGTACAAATAGCTCAGATACGCTTCAGCAACTTTACGCGTGCCCCGTTTGTCGACAACTTTATCGACCACGGCAACTGGTGGTTCTGCCAGGACACTGATTGACGGCGTAATGATTTCAAACTTATCTGCGCCAAATTCTTTAAGCGCCAGATAAGCTTCGTTTTCCCAAGCCAGTAGCACATCACCAATACCGCGTTCTGCAAATGTGACGGTTGATCCGCGCGCACCAGAATCTAAGACAGGAACATTCTTAAAGACTTTAGATACATACTCTTTTGCTGTGACTTCGCTACCGCCCGGCTGCTTCAGAGCATAACCCCATGCGGCCAAATAGCTCCAGCGTGCACCACCAGAAGTTTTAGGATTAGGTGTGATGACCGAGACGCCCGGCTTAATAATATCGGCCCAGTCTTTAATTCCCTTTGGGTTACCTTTGCGTACCAGAAAAACAATCGTCGAGGTGTATGGCGAGCTATTGTGTTGCAGGCGTTTTTGCCATGCTTTGTCCAGCAAACCTGTGGCTGCAATCGCATCGGTGTCATAGGCCAGTGCCAGTGTCACCACATCAGCATCCAGACCATCAATGACCGCACGAGCTTGTTTGCCAGAACCGCCATGCGATTGTTTGATACTGACGTTGTCGCCAGTCTTGGCTTTCCATTGCTTGGCAAATGCCTGATTCACATCCTGATACAGCTCACGGGTAGGATCGTAAGAGACATTGAGCAAAGTAACATCAGCAGCATGTGCAACACCAGAAAGAGCTCCAGCAGCAGCAACGATTGACAATGAACTTACTAAAACAAGCTTTTTAAGAGAATTGATGCGCGGCAGTTTCATCTACAGTCCTTGAACTAAATTATTTTTCGAGAAGTGAAGAGTAAATCGGACAGAATGAAAGGAGAACGAATAGTTTCGCGTTTTAATATGACTTTTACGCATATGGAAAAAGTCGATTTGTTCTTGGGTCAATTACTTATCTGGCATGAAAAGATCACGCCAGAAGTCATCGCCAACCAGCAACGCGTGGCAGATATCTTCACGCAATTAAAGCTGATTCCCAAAACTATCAAGGTCAGTGATAAGGTATGGAACTGGAAGCCAGCGAAGTGAGACTTAGGACAAGCCTAGGAAAGTCAGCCACCTCGATTAAGTACTGAAAATTAAAAAATTTAATATACTCCCCTATAAATTAACAAAATAATGCCTATTATCTAGACTTTATAAGGACAACTTAAATATACTTAATGGGAGTATATTCATTGAATACCTAAGAATAAATCGTCTTTCTCATGAGTTCAGTTTTTTTACGAAGGAAAATGTATGTCCATTCATCAAGCTAACAAACTCCCTTTTGCACTATTTCACTCAACAGTGCTGAAGCGCACAGTGCGTCCTTTGCTGGCAAATGCAATGTTATTGGGATCGATCTTCATGGCGGCACCTGCTGCTCACGCCGATACTGTATTGCTTAACGTGTCTTATGACGTTACACGCGAGTTGTTTAAAGAGATCAACCCAGCTTTTATCGCTGAGTGGAAAAAAACTACAGGCGAAACCATTACCGTCAACCAATCACACGGCGGCTCCAGCAAACAGGCGCGTTCGGTAGCCGATGGTCTGGAGGCGTCTGTCGTTACCATGAATCAGGCTAATGACATTGATTTCCTGGCCGACCAAGGTGTAGTTGCCGCTGATTGGGCAAAACGTTTTCCGAATAACGCAGCGCCGTTTTATTCCACCATGGTATATCTGGTACGCAAAGGTAATCCTAAAAAAATTGCTGGCTGGGATGATTTGATCAAACCAGGTTTGAAAGTCATTATTCCTAATCCTAAGACCTCAGGCAATGGTAGTTATTCCTATCTGGCGGCATGGGGTTCTGTGATTAAAAAAGGCGGTACTGAGGCGCAGGCGCGTGATTTTGTTTCCAAACTCTTTAAAAACGTACCGGTACTTGATGGTGGCGGACGCGGCGCCACTACTACGTTCACCCAACGTGAAATCGGCGATGTGCTGGTGACATTTGAGAATGAAGTACAGCTAGTACGCAATGAGTTTGGCGATAATTTTGAAGTGGTCTATCCAAGCTCATCTATTCTGGCGGAATCGCCCGTTGCGGTTGTTGATAAAGTCGTGGACAAGAAAAATATCCGTAAGCAAGCAACGGCTTACCTGCAATTCTTATACTCGGAAGCAGGTCAAGATATTATCGCCAAGCATTTCTTGCGCCCTCGCTCGGCGATCGCTGCAAAAAAATATGCGACGTCGTTTAAACCAATTACCTTGTTTACCGTAGATGAAGTTTTCGGTGGCTGGAAAAATGCGCAGAAAAAGCATTTTGATGATGGTGGCGAATTCGACAAGATTTTTCAATCGCATCGGTAAACAGCTCATCTCCGGAAAGAATACCAATCGGACTTACGTCAAATTGTCGCATTTTGGTATCGAGAAGAGACCGCAACCATTCATTTAGAGCTTGTCACAGCAGACCACGCATCTTGCTGTGACAAAGTCCGCTAAACGCAATAAACTAAGCTGAGAGACAAACACTATAAGAAAATACCCCATGCGCATATTGCTCGCCGAAGATGACAGCGTACTTGCCGACGGACTGACTCGTTCGCTCAGGCAGTCTGGCTATGCCACCGATTGTGTCGCCAATGGCGAAGAAGCGGATACGGCTTTAACGACCCAAGATTTTGATTTGCTGATACTGGATTTAGGTCTGCCACGACTCAGCGGGCTAGAAGTATTGCGACGTTTGCGTGCGCGTAATTCCCATTTGCCGGTGCTAATCTTAACGGCCGCGGACTCCATTGAACAACGCGTCAAAGGCTTGGATCTGGGTGCAGATGATTACATGGCAAAGCCCTTTGCCTTATCAGAACTGGAAGCCCGAGTAAGAGCATTAACCAGACGCGGCGCCGGTGGCGGCCCTACCGTGATCAAACACGGACCGTTGACTTATGACCAGGTCGGTAGAATTGCCTACATCCATGAGCAAATGCTGGATTTGTCTGCACGGGAGCTGGGTTTGTTAGAAGTCTTATTGCAAAGAACAGGCAGATTAGTCTCTAAAGAACAGTTGGTAGATCACCTGTGCGAGTGGGGCGAAGAAGTCAGTAATAACGCGATTGAAGTTTACGTCCACCGCTTAAGAAAAAAAATTGAAATCGATGGTGTGCGCATCGCCACAGTACGCGGCTTGGGATATTGTCTGGAGAAGTTTTTTGTCGCTGCCTCGACGAACCCCACTGCCACCACCACACCAACTAACGATCAAGCATGATGGATGACGACGGCGCAAAAGTAGCGATGACATCGCAAGCGCCGGAGCATATTGCTCGTGAGCATGGCAGCAAAAACGCCGATACCAATAGTCACAGCCAACCACCAGAAAAAATCCAGCGCTCGCTATTTGGCGAAATTCTCGATTGGATGCTGGCACCGCTGTTATTGCTCTGGCCTATGAGCATCGCCATCACGTATCTGGTCGCCAAATCGATTGCTAATCAACCGTTTGACCGGGCGCTGGAAGACAATGTGCTGGTGCTGTCACAGCAAGTCAAAGAAGTCGATGGCAAAGTCGTCACGCAATTATCTAACCCTGCCCGCGACATTTTGCGGGCAGATGATTTGGATAGTATTTATTTCCAGATCAAAAATAGCAAAGGCGATCTGATCGATGGCGATAAAGATTTGCCCGTGCCAGCCGAAGACGACCGCCCTACCCCGGGCACCGTACAAATCAGAAATGAGTACTTACACGGCATCGATATTCGGGTCGCATATAGCTACATCAATCTGAACAAAGTTAACAAAGAAATCAGTGCGAAAGTAGCCGCGAAACTAACTGGAAATTCAGTAGATCATTCGGGAGATAAATCTGGGCAAGCAGCACTACCTTCAAGCCAAGTACAAGAATCCCAACTAGTCTTAGTGCAAGTTGCGGAGACCTTAGAAAAACGCGCCGTACTTGCAAATGAAATTATCAAAGGCGTGATCCTGCCGCAATTTATTATTTTGCCGATAGCACTTGCCTTAGTCTGGTTTGCTTTGAGTCGCGGACTATCGCCGCTAGCCGAATTACAACATAGAATACGCGCCAGGCGGCCCGACGATCTTAGCCCGATAGACTCACGCCACGTACCGGAAGAAATCACGCCTCTAGTGCGCTCACTCAATGAGATGTTAGAACGTTTAGCACAAACTATCGTCATCCAAAAACGCTTTATCGCTGATGCAGCACATCAGATGAAAACTCCGCTGGCGGGTATGCGCATGCAATCTGAATTAGCCTTGCGCCAGACCGATCAGACAGAAATCCATCGCTCACTTTTGCAGCTAGCTAAAAGTTCGGAGGCGGCTACCCGCCTGATCAATCAACTGCTGACTTTAGCAAGGGCAGAAAATCAAACGCCAGCCACCAAACCCTTAGAGTCGATTGAGCTCTGTGAGCTGGTACGCAGCACCGTACATGACTGGATACAGACCTCGTTCTCTTATGAAGTTGATCTGGGATTAGAGCAACCAGATTTTCCTGTTTTTATATTTGGCAGTCCGCTGATGCTGCGCGAGTTATTAAGCAATCTGATTGATAACGCGATTCGCTATACACCAAAAGGTTTAAGCGTCACCGTCAGAATCCGGGTGAGTGAAGAGCAGGCGCTGGCGATATTGGAAGTAGAAGACAATGGGCCTGGGATTCCGGTATCAGAACATGAGCATGTGTTTGAACGCTTCTATCGTATTCTGGATAACAATGTACAAGGCAGTGGATTAGGGCTTTCTATCGTACGCGAAATTGCTCAGCAACATAATGCGCCTATCGACATTATGGCGAATCCACGCAATCAAAATCCGCATTATCCAGGCTGCATATTCCGGGTGTCATTTCAGATGAATCCACATGCCAGTTTGCTTGGAGATATTAGCTAGCTTAATACCAAATATCTTAATACTAGCTAAATTTTAGAAATAATCCGCAAATAATATTTAGACTCCAAGACCTGAAAGCCTTGAAATGGAAACTGATAAAAGTATCAGTCCGCTGAACAAATCAAAAACTACTGCGGCTACTCACTGGAGGCGTACCAGATACCTGACTGCATTTTTGTTGATGAGCTGGTTTTTTTTGACTTTTGGCATTCTCTTTTTTGCCAGAGAATTATCTGCCTACACTTTTTTTGGATGGCCATTTTCTTTTTATATGGCAGCGCAAGGCTTAACTTTATTTTATGTCGCTTTACTGGCTGTTTTCTCACTGTGGATGCGTAAAGTTGAAGACGCTTACCACTCCGAAATTTCAGCAAAAAATCCTGATTTATCTCAAATAAAGGACAGCCACTAATGGCACAGGCTGGATTTTCTAAGCGACTAACACGCTATTACGCCTGGTACACGCTGCTGTTCATCATATTTTTGATCAGCCTTGCGGTACTGGAAAAAGAAGGCGTACCCCGTGCCTGGATAGGTTATCTGTTCATGTTCTCTACCATCGTGATTTACGCTGGTATTGGCGTCATGAGCCGCACCTCGGATATTTCTGAATACTATGTCGCTGGCCGGCGTGTACCGGCTGTTTTTAATGGCATGGCAACGGCGGCAGACTGGATGTCGGCAGCTAGTTTTTTAAGTCTTGCGGGTGGCTTGTATTTACAGGGCTTTGATGGTCTTGCCTACATCATTGGCTGGACCGGTGGTTTTTGTTTGGTTGCGTTGTTAATCGCACCTTATATACGCAAATTTGGGCAGTACAGTATTGCGGATTTTTTAGGCACCCGTTATGCCGGCGCGAATGGTAGCAATATCGTGCGCGTCCTAGCCGTAATTGCGACGATCTTTATTTCATTCACCTACGTCGTCGCCCAGATTTATGGTGTTGGTTTAATCACCTCGCGCTTTACCGGTGTGGATTTTTCTATAGGCATTTTTTTAGGTCTGGCAAGTATTCTGGTCTGCTCTTTTTTGGGTGGTATGCGGGCAGTGACATGGACCCAGGTTGCGCAATACATCATCATCATTATTGCGTACATGATTCCGGTCACATGGTTATCAGCAAAGCATGCTCAAACACAGACCCAGATGCCGATCCCGCAAATTGCCTACGGTTCCAAACTGTCGCAATTAAGCGTTAAAGAAAAGCTGTTTGCTAGTGATCCCAAAGAACAAGAAGTCCGGGCTATTTTTAAACAACGTGCTGAGGTGTTCCAGCAAAAAATCCAGCATCTGCCTGCGTCATGGGAAGAGGGACGGTTGGAATTACAACACCAGCTAGATGAGCTTAAATCTGGCAATGCCTCACTGATCGAAATCAAAGCAGCAGCGCGGGTATTAAGCAATTATCCTAAAACACCGCAAGAGGCGCAGCTGCGATGGACTGATGCCAAGAATAACAATCTGGCACGCGCAGAACCCAGCGTCACTACTTACATGCCGTATGCCGCAAAAGACAAAAACGAATCTGACATCAAGCGTAATAATTTTTTGGCCTTGGTATTTTGCCTGATGATGGGTACTGCGGCTTTGCCCCATGTGCTAATCCGTTACTACACGACGCCGTCAGTGCGGGAGAGCCGTGAGTCGGTCTTCTGGTCACTATTTTTTATCATGCTGTTGTACATCACGATCCCTGCTCTAGCGATTTTAGTGAAGTACGATATTTATACCTCACTGGTCGGTACCGAATTTTCTAAATTGCCATCATGGGTCACCTATTGGGCCAGCATCGACAAACTTAATCCGCTGGTGAATATTACTGATATCAACCACGATGGCATTGTCCAGCTTGCAGAGATTGCGATTGATGGTGACATCGTCGTGCTCGCGACACCTGAGATTGCAGGTTTGCCTTATGTCATTTCCGGCCTGGTTGCCGCAGGTGGTCTGGCAGCCGCTTTATCGACTGCGGACGGTTTGCTGCTGACAATTTCTAATTCGCTGTCGCACGATATTTATTACAAAATTGTTGACCCCAATGCGTCGACGCAAAAGCGGGTGACTATTTCTAAACTACTATTATTGGTGGTGGCGCTAGTCGCTGCTTATGTGGCATCACTTAAGCCTGCAGATATTTTATCGTTAGTCGGTGCGGCATTTTCACTGGCAGCATCTACCCTGTTTCCTGCACTGGTATTGGGCATCTTTTGGAAACGTGCGAACCAACAAGGTGCCATTGTAGGTATCAGCGTCGGTTTTATTGTGTGTGTTTATTACATGCTCAACACACATCCACTATTCGGTGGTAGTGTATTAAATCAATGGTGGCATATCGCTCCGATTTCGGCCGGGGTATTTGGTGTGCCGGCAGGAATCATCAGCATGGTACTGATCAGCCTAATGACACCTGCACCAGATCCTCGCACTGTGGACTTGATTGATTATATTCGTGCCCCTGATGTTTGATCTAGGTTTGATCCAAAGACGACGTAACCTGAAGTATGTTTTGCAATGCCAAAAATACACTGGCATAGTTCTTGATAGTAGAAACTAAAACTATAGTAAAACTCAAATAACAGCGAAACCACATCATGGCAAAATTTTTTAATGAAATGGCTGCTGATGGCGTAGAGTCAGCAAGCTCAGCAGCTGGCTCGGCAGCAAATATAGAAAATCACATCCGTGATCACTACCGCGAATTTAATACCTGGTTAAAGCAGCAATCTCCAGAGACTATACAACGTAAGCGTGCAGAAGCTGATCTGACATTCCGTCGCGTCGGCATTACCTTTGCAGTGTATGGCGACGATGCCGGCACCGAACGCCTGATCCCCTTTGACATTATTCCCCGCATTATTCCTGCTAGCGAATGGTCACATTTACAGACTGGTCTAGTACAGCGCGTCAAAGCCTTGAATATGTTTATTCATGATATTTATCACGATCAAAACATCATCAAGGCGGGCATTATTCCCGCTGAACAAATTTATAAAAATGCGCAATATCGGCCAGAGATGCAAGGTATTTCGGTTGCCTCGGATATCTATGCCCATATCGCAGGTGTCGATATTGTACGCGCCGGTGCCGGTGAGTTTTATGTGCTGGAAGATAATCTGCGGGTACCGTCTGGCGTGTCCTACATGCTGGAAGATCGCAAGATGATGATGCGACTTTTCCCGGAATTATTTGCCCGTAACAAAATTGCGCCGGTAGATCATTACCCTGATATGTTGCTGGATAATTTACGTTCGGTTGCACCGGTCGGCGTGAATGACCCGACGATCGTCGTGATGACACCAGGGATGTATAACTCCGCCTATTTTGAACATGCATTTTTAGCGCAGCAGATGGGCGTGGAACTGGTAGAAGGTAAAGATTTATTCGTCAACGATAACGCAGTATTTATGCGCACCACACGCGGACCTAAACGCGTCGATGTGATTTATCGCCGGGTGGATGATGACTTCCTCGATCCGCTGGCCTTCCGTCCGGATTCGTCGCTTGGTGTGCCTGGTTTGTTGTCGGTGTATCGCGCTGGTCGCGTGACCCTAGCAAACGCAATCGGCACCGGTGTGGCAGATGATAAATCGATTTATCCTTTTGTACCGGACATGATTAAGTTCTATCTGGCTGAGCAACCGATCCTGAATAATGTCCCGACTTACCAATGTCGCAAACCCGAAGATTTAGCCTATACCTTAGCGCATTTACCTGAGTTGGTTGTTAAAGAAGTACATGGCGCAGGTGGCTACGGTATGCTGGTAGGACCTGCATCGACCAAAGCGCAAATTGAAGATTTCCGCCAGCGTCTGCTCGCCAAACCTGACGGCTATATCGCACAACCGACGCTGGCATTATCAGCTTGTCCGACTTATGTTGAGAGTGGCATCGCGCCGCGCCATATTGATTTACGTCCTTTTGTGTTGTCCGGAAAAACCATCTCAATGGTGCCTGGCGGTTTGACCCGTGTGGCCTTACAAGAAGGTTCGCTGGTGGTTAACTCATCGCAGGGTGGCGGGACAAAAGATACCTGGATACTAGAAAAATAGTTTCCTCATCCGTTTGCTGATATCAGACCGGATCAAGTCCGATCGAATGCCCAAATAACTTGCCGCGCTGGAGAAAATTTATGCTGAGCCGCACCGCTGATCACTTATTCTGGATGGCACGCTATACAGAACGCGCCGAAAATACTGCCCGTATGCTGGATGTGAATATTCAAACATCGATGCTCCCGCAATCAATTGAGAGTGCAGAGCAAGGCTGGCGTGCGATGCTGGGCATTTCGGAATTGCAGTCCGCATTTGATAAAAAATACGGTGTACTCAATGCGAAAGACGTCCTCGATTTTATGGTGCGCGACCCGGACAATCCATCGTCCATCGCAGCCTGTCTGACCGAAGCGCGCGAAAACGCCCGCGCCGTTCGTGGCACGCTGACCACCGAGGTATGGGAGACCCAAAACGCAACCTGGCTGGATATGCAGCAACACTTGAACAGCGGCGTGCTGGAAAACGACCCTAGCCAGTTTTTTGAATGGGTCAAATACCGTTCGCACTTGTCCCGTGGTGTAACGCTGGGTACGATGCTGAAAGATGAAGCAATCCACTTCATCCGTCTGGGTACTTTTTTAGAACGTGCCGATAACACGTCGCGCATCTTAGATGTGAAGTTCCATGGCGCCAAAGAAGCAGGCATCAGTGAAAAAGCCACTCAAAGAGATTTCTATTATTGGGCAGCCTTATTGCGCTCAGTCTCCGGTTTTGAAATTTATCGTAAGGTATATCGCGACGTTATCACGCCAGAGCGCGTGGCAGAGCTGCTGATTTTGCGTGGAGACATGCCACGTTCTTTATTGGCCTGCATGGACGAGGTGGTACAAAACCTAAAGCAAGTCAGCAATGATGTGTCATCCGATACCGAACGCTTTGCGGGTAAGCTACATGCAGAACTGCAATTTGCCTGCATTGAAGATATTCTGGAAGCTGGATTGCATGAAACACTGACAGAATTTTTGCAAAGGATTTTTGAACTGGGCAATCGTGTCAGCCGTAACTTCCTGGTGCCACTTGCCGCGTAATCTACCAACGATAAAGAATCAAAAAATATACTCCATGGTAGTAATTTTAGATCGTCCAGAGAATATTTGGACAATCAGCCGATTATCTAGAAAATAAATGGGAGTATATTAATTCGTATGAAACTCTCCATCAGACACGAGACCATCTACCGCTACACCGCGCTTTTGGCTTACACCATACAGCAACTTCGTCTGACACCAAGGGAGGAGTTACAACAACACGCCTTGTCCTGGCAAATCACTACTTCGGGCCAGCGTCACGCCTACACCGATGCGTATGGCAACCTGTCGCATATGCTGACCATCACTGGTCAGTATGATGCTTTGTCCATCGTCGCACAAGGTTTGGTCGAAACAATCTACCCATACCAAGGTCGTTTGAATGCAATCGAAACCTTGTCGCCGCTGATTTTTTCTGTTGCTACCCGCTTGACTGAGCCGACGCCACAAATTATGGATTTCGCCGCCACTAGTTTTGCGGGGAATTTAGCAGGAAAAACATTCAACACGCACGGGAAAACTCAAACCCCGGAGGCACTAAAACTAGCAGAGCTTATTTTTGGTGCAATTGAGTATCAAAGCGGTGCAACGCTAGTGACGACCAGCGCAGACGATGCGCTCAGCTTAGGTCGCGGCGTTTGTCAGGATCATGCACATCTGTTTTTAGCCTGCTGCCATGCTCACAGTATTCCGGCGCGCTATGTTTCTGGTTATATTGATCCCGGCACCAGCAGCCATGCAGAAAGTCATGCCTGGGTGGATGTATGGGTGGAAGACAGTGATTTCTCGGGTTGGGTCAGTATTGATGTCACGCATGCACGTTTGATGACCGATGCTTATTGCCGCCTGGCAGTCGGACGCGATTATGATTCTGCTGCGCCTATCCGTGGCGTGCGACGCGGGGGTGGAGAAGAAATGTTGGACGTCAATGTACAAGTCATGCCAGTTCAACAATAAGTACCAGTGATAGCACTTCTACCGTCGAGGTAGTTTTGTGTAAGTTCTAAGAAACCGTTGGCAATTCACAAACGGATTACACACTATCTGACAATCAAGCGACATTCCACAGGCACTTAAGAGCCCTAAATCAGCTAAACCATTTTGCCTTAAGGTAAAATATGGCTTTAGTTTATTGACTTGTAACAATGACATATTGTGTTGGCATGCGCCTGGATGCTGGGCTAGTTTTTCTCTCTGACTCTCGTACTAATGCGGGTGTGGATCAAGTTGGTACGTTCCGTAAAATGAGCGTATTTGAAAATCCGGGCGACCGCATGATGGTCTTGATGACCGCAGGCAATCTCTCTATTTCCCAATCGATACGCCAATTAGTCGCAGAACACGTGTGTGTTGATGGCAGCACGATCTGGAATGCGCCCAACATGTACGAAGCTGCCCGTATCGTCGGCGAAGCGGTGCGCACAGTACATAAACGCGACGCACAATCCCTGTCGGAATTTGGTATCGATTTTAATGTCAGCCTGATCTTTGGTGGACAAATCAAAGGCGAACGTTGCCGCTTATTTCAGATTTATTCTGCCGGTAATTTCATTGAATCGCATAATGAAAATACTTACTTCCAGATCGGTGAAGCCAAGTACGGTAAACCGATTATTGATCGGGTAGTCAATCCATTGACGCCGCTGGACGAAGCCGCAAAATGTGCGCTGATCTCGATGGATTCTACCCTGCGTTCCAATGTATCCGTCGGCTTGCCATTAGATATGCTGGTGTACGAAACCGATCGTCTGGCCGTCACCCGCTTCGTCACGATTGATGAGAAAAATCAATACTTCCAGATGATACGCAGTACTTGGGGCGAGCAACTCAAACACGTATTTGAAGGCATCGACGATCCGATCTGGGACGCAGCACCGGACGCCACCATGAACGTGCTGTCCTCTACCAATATGAATAGCAAACCAGTACGTATTGCCCTGCCGCCAACGATTGCTCCCGTTGTTTTGGATGTCGCACCTTTACAATCGCTGGCGCAAGAGTTTAACCAAACACAGCATTGAGCTACGTATTGATACAAGCTTAAGTTGCACCAAAGCGCAACTTACGATCAATAGATCGACCAAAACAGCGATCAACAGATCAACTAACAGATAGCCTAACAAAACGGCCAGCAAAAGCTGGCCTTTTTATCGACTTATTAGTCTATTGTTTTATGCGCCAATCGCAATCGGCGGCATGATCTTGCACCATTCCAATGGCCTGCATGTAGGCATAAATAATCGTCGAGCCAACAAATTTAAACCCACGTTTAATCAAATCTTTTGAGATCCGGTCAGACAATTCGGTTTTAATAATACGCTCACCGCTATTGTGAATCGGCTTGCCATTCACATGCGCCCACAAATACACATCCAAGCTACCAAGCTCGTCACATAAACGCAAATAGGTATTAGCATTGGTAATCGCCGCAGCCACCTTCAGGCGATTACGTACTATCCCCGCATTTGCCAGCAAACTCGCTACTTTATTCGCATCATATACAGCGATTTTTTTTGCATCCCAATCATCAAATGCAAGGCGATAATTCTCACGCTTGTTGAGGATCGTTTCCCAACTCAAACCCGCCTGCGCCCCCTCCAGATTCAGCATTTCAAACAAACGCCGCTCATCATGACAAGGCACGCCCCACTCCTGATCGTGGTACGCCAGATAAAGAGGATTGGCTGGATTAGCCCAGGAGCAGCGTTGTGGAATGGCAGATTGAGTGGGCATTGTATTGAGTTAAGCGTTTTAAGAAGCTCTATTCTGCACTATGCTAAGACGACAGATAAAATAATTGTAAGGTTTTAGAAACGGATACGACTCAGAAATAACGAGGACATAAAAAATGATGTCTCTACGAGATCGTGAACCGATTAAATGATGAATCTATCTAAAGCGAATCTCCAAACTCCGTACTCAAGTGCATTACGATCAGGCCTTACTACGCATTGTTATAAGCATTAAATCTTTACCAGTACCAATTAAGGATTTTTAGAAATTCCTTATCTCATACCTACTGCAAGAATTGACCGACAAGGTGAAAAATGAACAGACGAAAATTTATGCAAACAGCCGCAATGGGCAGTATCGCCTTGAGCAGTTCTGCATTGTTTGCACAAGACAAAAAAGAACCACCGACCTTTACGATGCAGGGGACCGATGTCAATGGCAAAGCGTTTAAGCTGAGCGATCTTATGGGACAAACGGTATTAGTCAGCTTTTTTACCAGTGGTTGTAACCTATGCACCCGGGATCTCAAGCTGATGCGTGAATTTTATGTAGGCAATGCCCGCCGAAAATTTGTTCTGCTCGGTGTCAATATTGATCAGGATAAGGGGGACTTTGAGACTTACAATCAACTGGTATCGCTCGCTATCCCAAAAGAACAACGCTTCCCCACGGTTTGGCGCAATGCGCCCGGTCATAAGGACAATTTTGGCACTATCGTCAAACAACCCACCCACTTTGTTCTGAATGCGCAAAACCAGTTTATTTTTAAACGAGAGGGTACGTTTCAGCCCGACGACTGGGACAATCTCTGGCTATCGTTGAGCTAAGAGATGCGCAGTATATTTATGCTTGCAGGGTCGGCGCTGTATCGGCAGATGTGTCAACTGCTAAGGCTTCGCGTTCTGCTTTCGCACGCAGTACCGCAAAGCGCCAGCGCAATAAGCCAATCGCATATCCGATGTAGTAACTTGCCAGCACCCCAAATACTATTAGCGTGAGCGGGCTGGCAGCAAAACTCAGGGGGTCGTGTGTTTCTACCGGATTGAGCACATAGACCTCCAGCATACGATATACAATCCGGCAAAAAAACAGCAGCGATAAGGCAATACCAAGATGCGCATTGGGCGTATAAAACAAGCCTTGCGGCGTAGGTTCGAACAGAGTTTTTTTCAAACCGTAAACAGCCAGCCCTGCGCCGATTACAAGACCACCAAGCAAATACGACAGACGGTCAATATGCTCACGCGAGAGAAAGCCCAACGCAACTAATATCAATGGAAAAATCGCTAAAGTAATCCATGGACGTATTTTAGATAAGCGCTGGCGACCCACTAATTTACGAACCCGTGCGTACATGCGCCAGGCAATCAAGGGCATTAAAATAACCAGGGTAATCGTAGATGGATGAGGAGCTGGCATCAGGAATCTCGTTTCGAATCTCGTTTGAGTGTCGGGGGTTGATATCAAAATATGCCAATGGCAAATAATGACAAATAAAGTACAAACTATTATCCTGCAATACATTGATCCGTCGTCACATGCGCTTGTATCGAAATGTGTCCGGCACTAGAAAAACGTCGTCAGATTACGCATGTAAAACAAAGACATATTTACTACAGCCAGGCTATTTTTTTATACAACACATCAGTAATTCATCAGACTCCAGACCATATTCACTACGCTGATCTACGCTGGCAAGTACAAATCCTAAACGTTCCAGTAATCGATACGACCGCATATTATCTCGTTTGAGTATTGCAAAATAATCGTTTATTTGATCATACTCAGTCAGATGCGCCATCATCGCAGTAACCGACTGAGTCGCAAGACCGCGCCCCCAATAAGCACTGGATAATTCATACGCCACAAAGACTCGTCGATCCGGGTAGATGGTAGCTTGCACATATCCTATCAATTCAGAAGTCGGTAAGCGAATCACCCAGTTTAGCCATTGCTGCTGCCCATCTGGTGAATGTCTTGCCTCCAGCCTGGCATATCGAGCCCGCAACCAATCCAGTGATGCCGGCGGCCCATTCTCAAATTCATATATTGCAGGATCACTGAGGACAATCCACATCTCCTCTGCATGCGCGACTACCTGAGGTTCTAAGACAAGAGCGGCGGTTTGAATCGTTTGCACAGATCGCGCACTCAACTCAAGGACGAACAAACTCAAACTTATTGCGGAAAGTACTCGTACCGTCTGCGCTCACCTCATCTTTAGACAACTTAAAAACGCCAGCAGAAAGTTCAAGGGTATAGCGGTCCAGCTTATCGCCATCCTTACGTTCAAATAAAATTTTCCGGCCAGATCCATCCACAATGTTGGAGGTGATGCGTCCGACCGATACAGATTTTTCAGAAGATCCGGAAGCCCAGGCAATTTCGTTTTTAAGAAAATCAAAATTCATTCGCTCATAAGAGAATACCGTCTTGGACGGACCATCATCAAACACATAATGCAGCACCAGCTCATTCGGCGCGCCCAAGGCAATAAACAAACGCGTCGGCAACGTCACCAAGCGATCCGGCTTGCTGTAATCGCGATAAGTCAGAGCACCTTTCCACTCACCCTGTACCGCCGACAAAGCAGCATCCGGCTTAGGATCATACAAAGCAAAAGCGGGAGCAGAAAACAAACAAAACAATAAGGCAAGCGTTGCACGACGTTTCATAACGAGAACTCCAGTTAAACCTTCGTTGAATCAAATTGATTGAATCGGATCTTCATTACTTTTGGCACACGAATTATATACTCCCAATTAGTATATTTTAATCGTCCATATAATCATTGGACAATACGGAATATCTACAAAATAAATAGGGGAGTATGCTTATCACTACGAATTAATTGCGAACACCAGACACAAAACACCACAGGGAGGAATGTTCTAGTCACCACGACATTTTAAGGAATTATCAGCAATCTTAATCTAGCTTTAATCCCATAATTCCTATCAATTATAGGCACTGCATATATTTGCTAACACTTTTCTTTAGCAAGTAATGCAAGGCCCAAATAAATTGAATAGTAATGCGATAAAATAATTATGCCTTACAGACTTTCGACATGGCTAGCCATGCCAAGGCTCTAATACTGATGATGTTAAAGAAAAGAGTACACGATGATTTCAATCTTACCCAACAAGTCAAGCAGCGATAACAATGTAGATGTCAGCGGAGCTTGTGTTGGTTGTCAAAGTAATGAGCCTTTTGAAATCGAATTTGAATATGCCTATCAACCGATAGTCAATTTTTCTACCCGCTCCATCGTCGCCTATGAGGCATTAGTGCGCGGCCCAAACGGTGAATCCGCCGCCAGCATTCTGGCGCAAATCAATGATCACAATCGCTATCGCTTTGATCAGCTATGTCGTATGAAAGCAGTCGAGGGCGCAGCCAAACTGGGCATGACGGAATTCTTATCCATCAATTTTTTACCGAATGCGGTGTATCGTCCTGAAGTCTGCATCCGCACCACGCTTGAGGCTGCACGGAAATATAATTTTCCGGTGGAGAAAATTATATTTGAGGTTACCGAGGGCGAGCGGGTACAAGACCGGCCACATCTGGTACACATCATCCGTGAGTATAGAAACTTTGGTTTTCAAACGGCGATTGACGACTTTGGCGCCGGTTACGCAGGCCTCAATTTGCTATCGGAATATCAACCGGATTTTGTCAAAATCGATATGGATTTAGTGCGTGGGGTAGACCATCATCTGCCGCGTCAGGCGATTGTTGAAGGGATTACTTCTATCTGCAAAAAACTGAATATTAAAGTTCTCGCAGAAGGCATAGAAACCCGCGCGGAACGTGATTTTTTATTCGCATCCGGTATTGAATTGATGCAGGGGTATTGGTTTTCCAAACCCGTGTTTAAGGGACTCGCCAACATTGATCCATCAGCATGGGAATAACAGATTCATCCTCCAGGTTGGGTAAGGCAATGATTATCACAAGCTTAAGAGAGGTAGCCTACATCCGGAAGTTGCTCAGCTTTGAAGTGGGTTTTATCTCAGAACATTAAAGCGAATCTAAATTCTCCAACATACCCGCAGCCTGCGTCTGAAAATCTACAATCGCTCCCTCGTCCATTTTCTCTAACTGCCGGTAAGCCATGCCGATACGTGGATTCTTCGCCAGCGTCTTCTCATTCCGATGGAAAAAATCCCAATACAGCGCATTGTAGGGACAGGCGTTTTCACCAATCCGTACTTTTTTATCGTAGTGACAGCCTTTGCAGTAATCGCTCATACGATCGATGTAGGCCGCGCTGGAGACGTAAGGCTTGGTGGCGAGTAATCCGCCATCAGCGAACTGGCTCATGCCGATGGTATTGGGAAGTTCTACCCACTCAAATGCGTCGATGTAGATACCCAAATACCAGCGATGTACCTCGGCCGGATCTAAGCCTGCCAGCAGGGCGAAATTGCCGATCACCATCAGGCGCTGGATGTGATGTGCATGCGCTTGCTCTAACGATTGTGTGATCGCATGCGAGAGGCAATTCATCTTGGTTTTGCCATCCCAAAACCAGCTAGGAAGCTTACGAGTGTGAGCAAAAAAATTCTTCTCGGCGTATTCCGGCATATTCGTCCAATAGACTCCGCGCACATATTCTCGCCAGCCCAATATTTGCCGGATAAAACCTTCTACAGCAGCCAACGGTGCATGGCCTGCGTGATAGGCGGCCTCGGCTTTGGCAACGACTTCACGCGGGTTGAGCATTTTTACATTTAAGGCAAACGACAACAATGAGTGAAATAAGCGCCAGGCTTTGACGCTCATCGCATCTTGAAAATCCCCAAACTGCGGCAGCGCATTCTTGATAAATGCGTCCAGTTGTTGTAGGGCTTCATCGCGGTTCAGCGCCCATGTCAATTGATCGGCTTTGGGATTACCAAAGCTTTTTACGCCAGCATCGACAATGGTTTTCCATAAGGCAGAATGATCATGCAAGGTGCGCGCATCTTGCGGCTCTGCAGGTGTACCGCGCCAAGGTTTGCGATTGTCGTGATCATAGTTCCATTGACCGCCGACTGGCTTCTTGGCATCTTCCATCAATACCTGATTCTGTACCCGCATCTGGCGGTAGAAGAACTCCATCAACCATTGCTTGCGTCCCATAAAAATGTCTGCAGCTTGATGGCGGGTGGTATAAAAATGCTCGCTATCGACCATCATCCACGGAACATGCGAGCGACGGCCATGCTGGTACAGCTGCTGATCCAGACGCCATTCGTCCGGAGCCTGATATCCGAATGCCTTGGCTTGATAGTGCGCGATCAACGCATCAATATTGGCTGGAATGGATTGCAGATTGTGCGCATCATCAATGGCGAGGTAATGCACCCTATGACCTGCATCGCGCAACTGCCGCGCCAGATCGCGCATCCCGGCAAAAATGGCCAGAATTTTTTGTGCATGATGTAGCACGTAATCGGTCTCTTGCCGCACCTCCATCAAGACATAGACGGTGGCATCGTCAACCTCCTTAAACCAGCGATGTTGCAGGTTAAGCTGGTCTCCGAGTATTAATCTGAGTGTGGTTTGGGATGTCATTTGCGTTGTGGTCATCGTCATTCTTTATAGTGCGTTCCAGAGTCGTTGATAAATACCGTCCCTATCATGATCATGAACTTGTTTCTGAATATTAAATCGTCGTCCGTTACGGGGATCGGTACCTCGTCCAGAGATATACAACCAGTTGCCCTGATTGCTATAGACATCGTAATCAATCAATTGCGCCTCAAACCAGGCAGCACCAGCGCGCCAGTCGCAGCCCAGATCGTGGATCAGATAACTGGCAACAATCTGGCGCAAGCGATTAGATAAATAACCGGT
This sequence comes from Undibacterium sp. GrIS 1.8, assembly GCF_040544445.1. NCBI lineage: Bacteria > Pseudomonadati > Pseudomonadota > Betaproteobacteria > Burkholderiales > Oxalobacteraceae > Undibacterium > Undibacterium sp. GrIS 1.8. The sequence goes on from NZ_JBEONQ010000009.1 coordinate 124,408, forward strand.
AGCGGCTAGTTCTGCCATGCCAGCATCAACCAGTGGTTCTCCGGTTCTGGCCTGGCACCAGGCATCAAATCTGCGTGCACTGTGCGTTGGCGGCGGCAAGCTGGTCAGACCTTTTGCGAGGTAAAGTTGGCGACCATATTTAAGATGCAATAACCGGAAATAGTCACGCCACAACAACTCAAACCAAATCCAATATGTGCTGTCGTTGGCGCCGTGAGTTGCTTCGAATTCTTTCAACGCCACGTAAGCACTGCGCGCCGACATTGCGCCAGACGCCAGCCAGGGAGAAAATTTAGTGGAATAATCTGCTCCCGTTAAACCATTGCGTGTCAGCTTATAAGTGTGCGCCAGCTTACGCTCAAAATACTGCTGCAAATGTGCAGAGGCCGTAGTTACGCCACCAGCAAATGCTGGTAAAAAATACGGAAAAGATGAGCGACTGTCTGCGTAAAATTGAGTTTGAAGTTCAGCTTGAAGTGCGGACTCTGTGTGCCTCGTAAGCATCGGCGATATCAACAGATCGGCCTTATTCCATTGTTCACGCACGGCAGCGAAAGTCGGTGGCAAGGCCGGAATCTTCTCCGGTCTTGGCAACGGCAATGGTGGCTGCACCTCATGCCGCTCGACCAAGGTACGAAAGCTGGTAAAAACGTCAGGCAAAGCATCAACCGCAAACGGTAAATCGGCTGGGTCAAGCAGGCTGGATTGCCAGATCGTATGCACTGTCAAACCGGCTGCGCGCAAAGCGGCAAGCTCCTCTTGCTCTTCCGGCGCGGCGATCTCTTCGCAATAAATTGTGGTGGCACCGATATCACGTGCGAATGCGGGCAGGCGTTCTGCGGCGCTGGCCTTAATCTCTAATAATTGACTATCTTGCAAACTGAGTTGCGCATTTAAATCAGCTAAGGCTGATGCTAAAAAATACTGGCGGTGCTGGCTGGTGCGCGGCACATTCCAGCGTGTCATTTTCTCCATGACGGGATCGTGGCAGTACACGAGGACTAAGTTACTCGCATGCTGACAGGCTTGCGTCAACGCGGGATTATCGTCCAGACGCAGATCATTACGAAACCAGTAAATCACGGTCGTCTCTGGCGCGGCTTTTGGTACGGCAGTCGGGATGAATGATGTAGAGGTCATACGCTAGCCTTGCTATCACGGCGGCAGCGTTCGGAACAATATTTCACCTCATCCCATACCTTTTCCCATTTTTTTCGCCAGGCGAACGGGCGATTGCATTGCGGGCAGAGTTTGGTCGGCAAATCCGATTTTTTGCGCATGCGCATGTGATCTTTCCTTGTTGAGCGGATGATGAAATACGGTCTTACTAAGTTCACTTGCCAGGGTGACTTTCTGCAGGTGCTTTGCTTCACTGATTGCAGGAGGAATTAATATACTCCCCATTATTTTTACTAAATATGCCAGACTGTCCAATTACTATATGGACACTTAAAATATACTTACCATCAGTATATAAATTATCCTAAATTTTTTTTACGTTTTTTTTAGACTTTATTCCCCTCTTCCGCTTGCGGGAGAGGGAGTTAAAATCCTGACCCGATATGTGCCGCCATCCGCTTTAACAAGATCAATTTCGTCTGGAGTAAGCACTGCAATTCTGCAATTGTCTTCCTGCTTCAAAATCCTAAATCTAACTGGCTATTCTGCTGCGCCGCATTGGCGGCTGATTTGCGTCGCGTTCTGCCGGTATCTTTTTTGCGTGAACCATGTTTTTCTACAATCGCTGCCTTGGCTGATTTCACACCGGGCTGGGCGCGTAAGGCAAACAGACGTGCTTTGGCTTCGCGGGTTGCGAGATCAATATCGACCACAGGCATGGCGATATCAACACCCACCTGTACGCCGCAAGCCGCCTGCACATCGGGCGGCATACGCCAAGGTTCAAACAACCATGAGTCGGGTACGCGCCGCATTGCAGGTAGCCAGCGACGTACAAAGCGCCCATGCGGATCATGGTCGCTGGCTTGCTTAATCGGATTGTAAATACGCGGCACATTGATACCGGTAGTACCAGACTGCATTTGCATCTGGCTCCAGTGGATGCCCGGTTCGTAATCCAAAAACTGCCGCGCTAGCCAATGTCCTACTGGCCGCCAGTCCAGCCACAGCGGATAAGCGGCGACCGAAACCAGCATGGCCCGCATTCTGAAATTAAGCCAGCCAGTCTGATGCAACATGGTCACGCAAGCATCGACTAGAGGCCAGCCAGTGCGCGCCGAGATCAGCGCCTCGAAATGCACCTGATTCCAGTCATGCTCACGCAAACCGTCATATCCCCGATGCAGATTGCGGTACTCCAGTTGCGGCTCGCTCTCTAGTTTTTGGATGAAATGACAATGCCAATATAAGCGACTGACAAAAGCATTCAAACCTTGTTTTTGGCGGCTGGTACCGGGCGATAATGGTGACGACGGCGACAACGAAGCGACTTGCCGTCGAGTAGCATGCACGATTTCTCGCAAGCTGACACAACCAAACGCCAGATACGGTGACAAACGAGAACAGGCGGTCGGCGCAGATAAAGGGGAAGAAATTCCGCCACGATATTGGTTGCTGCGGTCGGTCAAAAAACTATCTAGTACGCTCAAACCAGACTGCCGGCCACCGCGTTGCCGTTGTGGCGGATCGTAGGCGTCCAAGCCCAACTCTTGTGGCGAAGCAGGCAATTGCGGCATCGCCAATAATGGCGGCAGCGGCGCAAAACTCGCCGCAGTCAACTCGGGCACGGGCACACAAGGCAGGTCGTTGTGCGCGTTCCATTGTCGCTGCCAACCATCACGATCTTGTAGGCGACGCACTACACCAAACTGAGCAAACTCATGCCAGGCAATTTGATGGGCACGACACCAGCGGCCAACGGCTTTGTCGCGCTGGTAGGTGGCATCGTTACCGGTTTCTTCATGCGAACAAATAGCGGAAAAAGGCGCGCTGGCAAAAAGCTGATCGAATACGCTGGTAACTTCGCCCGTTAAAATATGCAGCTGTCCGCCACGTTGGCGCAGTGCGACATATAAATCGCGCAGGCTTTCTAACAAAAATTGGTAGTGCTGATTTGCCGCATCAGGCTGCGCCCAAATAGAGGGTTCGACCACGTACAGACACAGCACAGACCCTTGGCTTGCTGCGGTGAGCAAGGCGATGTGATCATGCAAACGCAAATCACGTTTAAACCAAACGATGTTATAAGTCATAGCATCATTATACGAATGCACTGAGAAATACAGGCTTGGATAGAGGCTAAATCGAGGTACAAAACCCGTGAAGAGTGAGTCAATTACGGGACACGACTTTAAGTTGATGGAGTAATTTGCCTTGATTGTCGCTGCTTATTGCCTATGCTATAGAATGAGTAAATTATGAATTGCAATGAATTGCCATCGGTATTTAAGATAATTGCTTAAATACTTTTCAAGATGTCATTTCAATGAATTAACTAATGAGGTTCTTGCAAAACGAAACACCGGAGAGTAATTTTATTGCGAGAAGCGCAAAATAGATGAGAAAGGAGCGGCCATTTCTGGCAAGATGAAAGT